>CAZMZA010000133.1:0-3905 GCA_964570635.1 uncultured Dehalococcoidales bacterium | reverse complement strand
GTATGGAAGCGGGCATCCTGCCCCATTTCAAGTCGTTTGATGGCCCGGCCCAGATGGAGGAGGAGAGGCGGGTGTGTTATGTGGGGGTGACCAGAGCCAAGGAGCGGCTGTATCTCGTTCGTGCCTTTCGGCGCAACCTGATGGGAAGCAGCCTGGTGAGCGGCCCCTCTCGTTTCCTGAGCGATATACCCCAGCGTCTGATACAGAGCGGCGGTTTGTGGGAAGGTGAAGAAAGCCAGGTAGCCAGGGCTATCTATTCCTGGAACAGGACACCTGCCCCCAGCCTGGCTAACACGGAACTGAAGGCTGGTGACCATGTCCGCCATGCCACCTTTGGTGACGGGGTGGTGGTAAGCTGCCAGCCGGTGAAGGATGACAGCGAGGCGGTGGTGGCTTTTCCTGAAGCTGGAGTGAAAAGGCTCCTTCTCAGTCTCGCCCCTCTGGAGAAGGTAACAGAGTTTCCTCAGGACTGTTGACATCTTACACGGAAGCGTGTATAATTTGGTAACATGCCGATTAAAGTCTTGGAGCCTCAGGTAGTATCCCGGATTGCCGCTGGTGAGGTGGTGGAGAGACCGGCCTCGGTGGTGAAGGAGCTGGTGGAGAACGCACTGGATGCCGGCTCGCAGCAGGTTTCGGTAGAGGTCAGGGGTGGTGGGGTAAGTCTGATTCGGGTGGTGGATGACGGAGCCGGTATTCCGTCGGGGGAGGTGGAGCTTGCCTTCGAGCGCTACGCTACCAGCAAAGTGGGTGGTCTCGAGGACCTGGAGTCTATTGCCACGCTTGGCTTTCGCGGTGAAGCCCTGCCGAGCATAGCGGCGGTAGCCGAGGTAGATATTGTCACCTGTGCTGCTGGAGAACAGGCGGGCGCTTACCTTGGGCTATCCGGTGGCTCCGTTATCGATAGGGGTAGCCGGGGGCGCTCCCGGGGAACGACGGTTACGGTGCGGAACCTGTTCCGCAGTGTGCCGGCAAGGTTAAAGTTCCTCAAGTCACGGGCTACGGAGAACAGTCACATCGCCAATGTGGTGAGCCTGTATGCACTTGCCTTTCCCGAGGTCAGGTTCAGCCTGGTCATTGATGGCCGGGTGGCGCTAAGAACCTCGGGTAGCGGGCAGCTGATAGACACAGTGGTTGAGGTCTATGGTCTGGAGGTAGCCCAGAACATGCTGCATATCGGGGATGAGGATTGGGAGAGCGGGGCAGCCATGCTGTTACCTGTGGTAAGGGGTGTGGTCAGTTCGCCATCGGTCAGCCGGTCGAGTCGGGGCTATCTCAGCTTCTTCATTAACCGACGCTGGGTGAACAGTCGCCTGCTGGCACGGGCGGTAGAGGAGGCTTACCGTGGGCTGATGATGGAGGGGAGACACCCGGTGGCTATAATTGATGTCTCACTCCCGCCCGGTGACGTTGATGTTAACATTCATCCCACCAAGACTGAGGTGAAATTCCGTAGTGAGCATATGGTTTTTGCTGCGGTTCAGAAGGCTGTACGCCGGGCCCTGGTGGAACAGATGCCGGTACCCAGGATTGGCGAGGTAGCCACCACCTATGTACCGCCCTCAGAGGCAAGGCAGGCGGCCTGGGCACTGACCGGTGATGGATCCGTCGGTTCGCCAGAAGCGGCTCGTCTGGCCCCGGCACCGTCCCTTCCGGTACTCCGGGTCTTGGGGCAGTTCTTGAGTGGCTATATTGTGGCCGAGGGTCCCGATGGGCTTTATCTTATTGACCAGCACGCCGCCCATGAGCGCATCCTTTTTGAGCAGGTTAAGGCTCAGAGGTCGCAGCAGGCAGTAGAGGTCCAGGGCTTGCTTGAGCCGGTATCCATTGAGGTCGAGCCCAGGCAGGAGGAAATCCTGAGGTCACGGTATGAAGATTTGGGTGAGTTCGGCTTCTCTATTGAGCCTTTTGGTGATAGAACGTATCTGGTTCGGGCGGTGCCCGTCCTGCTTCACGAGAAAGGCTGGGAGGGAATGCTGAGGGAGCTACTTAGCTCCCTGTCTGGAGAGAGTGCCGGCGATTGGGCAGAAAGTGTGGCGGCATCGATAGCTTGTCACGCTGCGGTCAGGGCCGGTCAGACTCTGACCGATACTGAAATGCGTGAACTGGTGAGACAATTGGAGCAGACGGCTCTACCTCATACTTGTCCTCATGGCAGACCAACCATGATTCGCCTCAGTTCGGGGCAGCTGTCAAGGGAGTTCGGCAGGAGCTAGGCTAATCCACTACCGGTGGTGGTACTCAATATACTTGACGATGGCCTTAGCCGCCTGGCCGACCGAAGAGAAGACCGGGAAGCCAACCTTGTAGAAGGCTGCCTCTGCTTCTGAAGTAGTTTGTGCCCGTCTAGCCAGGGCAAAGGGTTGTAAGACAATGGCTGCGGGCTTAGGCAGCTCTTTGGCTAAACTAAGGAAAAGCCCGATATATGGTTCAATCAACCCTTTCTCGTACCTCGGGTTCCAGCCGAGGACTATTTGAATAATCAGCAGGTCAATCTGTTCACACTCAGCAATGAGCTTGATAGTTTTCGGGGCTAAATCCCAGCGGCCAAAATACATGTCTACAGGGTTTCTGAAGCTGGCTCCGGTTTCGGAGGTATAGAGGTCTTTCAACCGGCGTCTGGTTTGTGCCGGTAGCAGGGGCACAGTCAGGCCAGCGCTGGAGCAGGCATCAGCCGCTTGGACACTGTTGCCGCCGCCGATACCAATTACGGCGGTGTTTTTTTCTCTAGGCGGGGGCATATATCTAAAGAGTAAGAGCATATCCAGTAGTTCTTCCATGCTATCCACTTGAATGGCTCCTGCCTGTTTCAAAAGGCTGTACCAGACCCTGTCTGAGCCAGCCATGGCGCCGGTATGTGAAGCAGCCGCCCTGGTTCCACTTTCGGTGAGGCCACCCTTGTAGATGATGACCGGCTTCACCTGAGCCGCTTGTTTTAAGGCTTTAGTAAAGCGGGTTCCGTCGTTGATTCCCTCGATATAGGCCGCGATTACCTTGGTGTCGGCATCGTAGGTGAAGTATTCCAGAAAATCACACTCGTTAAGGTCGATGGCATTGCCGTAGCTCACCACCTTACTGAAGTAGACGCCTCTGGTGGCCGCTTCACGAACAGCATATATCGCGTTGCCACCACTCTGAGAAAGGAAGCCTACTGTGCCATTTTCTTTGGGGAAGTCCGGGTGAAAAGCTATCTTGGTCTTGGGGCAATACAGTCCCATGCAGTTGGGACCGATAATTCGGATACCCTTTTGGCGGGCCATAGCCGTTACCTGTGCCTGCAGTTGTTCTCCCTGCTGGTCTTCAATCTCACCGAAGCCGGCGGTAAACAGGTGGAGGGTCTTTACTCCTTTGCTGGCGCAATCTAATATAAGCTGAGGCACATGCTCAGCCGGTATGGCTGATATGACATGGTCGACCGTACCCGGGATATCATTGATGGTGTGGTATAGACTTAGGCCGAATACCTCACCCTCGCCTCGACCCACCGGGTAAACCGGACCCTCAAATCCAGCATCGACCACGGACTCCAGAAATAATCGTCCGGTACTGAATTTCGACATGTCTGTTGAAATTCCGACGACAGCAATTGACCGGGGACGGAAGAGGTAGTCCAAGCTTGGCTTATCACCACGGTTCTTACTTTGCATCGGCAATTAATCCGTAATACTTCTGTGCATGGTAGAGGTCAGGACTCGGGCGGTAGCAGCCTGCTTTACCAGTGAGCCATATTTGAGGCTTGGAATAAGCTCTGCTGGGAGAGAAGTATGTTTGCCAGGCAGAGACTCTGGCTGTATGGCCCCGGGTTCACGGGTATCTTCTCTCTATTAGCACTTGGAAAGACTATTTTACACTACCTTCAGCGTGGCTGCAAATAATTCAGGGGGGCTTTAGGGTCTGACCGGGGG
>CAZMZA010000132.1:0-3968 GCA_964570635.1 uncultured Dehalococcoidales bacterium | reverse complement strand
ACCATCACCACCGACGCCGAAGTGGCGGTTGCAGACAGCTCTGGCTGTTTCCGACCAGTCCCGCGCTGTCTTCCCCGCCTCCACCACCACAAAGTCGTTTCCGGCAGCTTGCATCTTGGTGAAATTCATGGCACTGATAAAGAACCCGGGCTTACCTGCCCCCTATGAATTTGTCGATTAGCTCGGTTATTTCCGAGTCGGGCTCGTCCTTTATGTCGAACCAGTGTATTCTATCGTCCTTTAACTGAAACCAGTTGTACTGCTGCCTGACGTATCGATGGGTCCCGGACTTGATTTGCTGTATGGCCGCCGGCAGGGTCAGCCTACCTTGGAGGAACCGGGTAATCTGCTTGTAGCCGATGCCGGACATGGCCGGCAGGTTCGGGTCGTAGCCCATGTTGAGCAGGTTTTTCACTTCTTCGACAAGGCCCTTTTGTATCATCTCGTCGACCCTCAGGTCAATCTGATGATACAGGTCTTCCCGCTCTGTGGATAGACCCACTATCAGGATTTTGAAAGGGGGCGGCTCCTTGTTCTGGAGCTGAGAAGGCGGGGTCTGAGTGCTTCGATGCACCTCAAGAGCCCTTATCACTCGCCGTATATTACGTGGGTTAATCTGCTGTCCCGCCACCGGGTCAACCTCCTTAAGTCGCTGGTAGAGCCCATTCGGGCCGTCTTTGGTTGCTTCCTCCTCAAGGCTATGCCTAAACTCCAGGTCGGGCGGGACCTGTGGCACTGTCCAGCCTTCCAACACTGACCAGACATATAGTCCGCTACCACCCACTAATAGGGTTAGCTTATCGCGCTGTCGGATATCCTCAATAGCCTGGTAAACCAGCACCTGATATTGAGCCAGGCTGAAGTTCTCATCAGGGTTAACGATATTAATCAGGTGGTGAGGAACGAGAGCTAAGTCCTCCGGGTCAGGTTTCGCCGTGCCAATATCCATATGGCGGTATATTTGTCGGCTATCGGCACTGACTATCTCGGCATCAAGATTTTGAGCCAGATGAAGGGCTAACCGACTCTTACCGACTGCAGTCGGACCCACTATCGCCACCAGCCTATCTTTAAGATTACCCACCTTTCTCTTACTCCCCTTCCTGCTCGGTTTCGTATATCCTATCTTCGGCGAACCCGTCTACCAGCCCCAGCCTGTCGGCTTCTTCAGGGGTGTGCTTGACCAGTTGTTCCTGTTGGCTTAGCTTGTCCACAGCACGTATGTGTGGCCGGGAGAAAAGCCTTCTCACGGGAGACCCGCACTTGGGACAATTTCCTATCGGCTCTTCGTCCATGCCCTGTATGACTTCGAACTTACGCCGGCAATATTTGCATCCCTTCCCGACTGCCCTGTACTCGTAGACTGGCATGGCTTATACCCTTCAAACCGACCTCAATGAGCCCCTTTAATCTCTGAGGTCTGCCGGACAATACTGGCAAACTCTGTAGCGCTCAGGCTGGCCCCGCCGACAAGGGCACCATCTATCTCAGGCTCTCGCATAAACTCAGCGGTATTACCGGCGGTAACGCTCCCGCCATAGAGCAGGCGCACACTCTGGGCAAACTCAGTATCGTACAGTTCAGATAGTCTCTGCCGGATAAGGCCAATCGTTTCGTTTGCCTGCTTGCCGGTGGCTGCCCTGCCCGTACCAATAGCCCAGACCGGCTCGTAGGCTATGGTCAGACTATCAGGACGATTTACGGCATCCAGAGATAACCTGAGCTGTTCAGTTACTATTTTTTCCGTTTTTCCTGCCTCATTCTCCTCCAATCTCTCTCCAAGGCATAAGATTGGCTTGAGACCAACCCTCAATGCGGCCAGAACCTTCTGGTTAACAATCTCTCCAGTCTCATTAAAGTACTGCCTGCGCTCGGAGTGCCCTATTATTACAAACTCGCACAGGTCAGCGAGCATCAGCGGCGAAATCTCTCCGGTGTAGGCTCCTTTCTCCTGGAAGTACAGGTTCTGCGCCCCCAGTTTTAGCGAGCTTCCCGCCAGCAGCTCTTTCACTGAAGCGAGAGAGACAAACGGAGGGCAGACTACCTTTTCAACATTGCCTATCTGTTCAAGTGCCGGGCGCATCTCGTTAACCAGCTGCACCGCTTCTTCGACCGTGGTATTCATCTTCCAGTTGCCGGCAATCATGGGCACACGCATAAAGTACCTCTTATCCTTGACTAGCCTAGGCACCAAACTTGGTCAATTTCAGGGCATTGGCCATGGCCAGAGGCATAATTTCTGCTGCCGGTAAACGGCCCAACCCTCCAGAAAGGCAGGCCGTCTCAGAGAACTCGCTGACCCTGTCGGGACGGCACCATTTAGAATACAGCAGGATAGGTACCGGATGCCAGCTATGCCCCTTGAGTAAGGCTGGTGTTGAGTGGTCGCCGGTGACCACGATGACATCAGGCTCGAGAGCTATCAGTTGCGGCAGGCTGTGGTCAACCTGCTCTATAACTCTTACCTTTCGGTCAAAGTCACCGTCTTCACCAGCAGCGTCGGTTTCCTTGATGTGTAAGAAGAAAAAGTCATAGTCGGCGAAGTTATTTTTCAGTGTGGCGATTTTGTCCTCAATACTGGTTCCCGTACTCAGAATGTCCATGCCAACCAGCTTGGCCAGTCCCCGATACATCGGGTAACTGGCAATGGCGGCTGCCCTTAACTTGTAGACCTCACCCATGCTGGGCAGTTGGGGCAGTCTGGAGAAGCCGCGGAAAACAATCATGTTGGCTGGGTAATGTTGGCGCAGCTTTGTCTTGGCCTGGGCGATGAATTCAGTGGCGATGCTAGCCAGCCTGCCGGCTTCTGCGCTCAACGGAGTGATAATCCTGGGGGCGACTCCTGTCTGTTGCGGGTCAGAATCAGTAACGTCGGTGACAAGGCCTTCACCGCGGAACAGCACGACAAAACGGTGCTCCTTGACCGGGTGAACAGAGGTCTTGACTCCATTAATTTCCAGTCCGTCCAGCAGTCGGCATAGCTCAATACACTTTTCCGTAGAGATGCGACCGGCCCTGCGGTCAATAATTAGGCCGGCTTCATCCGCAGTGCAGAAGTTTCCCCGAACGGCTATATCTTCCGGCTGCAGGTCAAGGTCGATGCCTATTGCTTCCAGCACGCCCCGTCCGATGGTGAGAGTAAGCGGCGAATAACCGAACAGCCCCAGGTGCCCCGGGCCACTACCGGGGGTTATTCCCGGGCTAACCGGGTCAATAAGACCGCATATAGCCCTGCCGGCCAGCTGGTCAAGGTTTGGAGTGCGGGCTGTCTCGAGCTCAGTCTTGCCAGTTTCTGGCCTGGGTAATCCGCCCACGCCGTCAATCACGACCAATACAATCTTAGTGGGTGAAGGCTGGGAGATGGATTTTATTAACTCAAGGTCGGCCATTTAGACTCACTCCTTCGATTTGCGGTTCATTAGCACTTCTAAGCCGGGCAGTGCCCTGCCACCCAGAAATCTTAGCGAGGCACCACCTCCGGTAGAGACAAAAGACATCCTGTCAGCCAGTTTCATCTCGATTACTATTTCAGCTGTGGAACCACCTCCGATTATGGTGGTGGCATCAAGACTGGCCAGCAGTCTGGCCATACTCTTTGTTCCCTCGGCGAACCAGGGTATCTCATAGATTCCCATGGGGCCGTTCCAGAAAATTGTCTGACACTTGGTCAGCTCTTGCGAAAATTTCTCGATAGTTTGAGGACCTATATCTACAATCTTTGTCTCGGGGGGTATCTTCTCTACGGGTACGGTGCGGACTTCGGCGTGAGCATTAATGTTATCGGCAACAAGCACATCGGTGGGGAGCAGCAGGCGCACGCCGTTCCTTGCTGCTTTCTCCAGTAAACCAGCGACAGTGGCCAGACTGTCTGCCTCAACCAGGGATTGGCCGGTCTCATATGACTTAGCTTTGAGAAAGCTGACCGCCATATCACCCCCGACCAGGAGACAGTCAACCTTGTCCATGAT
>CAZMZA010000131.1:0-3985 GCA_964570635.1 uncultured Dehalococcoidales bacterium | reverse complement strand
ACACCTCCCTCTCAAGGAGGAGATCACCGGTTCGAATCCGGTATGCGCTACCAACAAAGCCAAGTTAGCTATGGACGTCGGGCCCGGTGCGGCGACTAAGCCTTCCCCGGCTTAAACCGTTTTTTTACCAACTCGGCTACCCGCCGACCACTGTCAGACGCGGCCGGACCCCCGGTTAGTCCAAAACTCGCCACACCGTCACCCACATTATAGAGATTCTTCACCGGTGTCTCGGGAAGCATTCCGAAGCCACACCGGGTGCGCATTTCAGGGAATTCGTGGTCAATATCACGCGAGTCCATTTTCAAGATTCTTCCATGCTTTTCAAATAGCGGGAACTGTTCCTCTATGTCCAGGGCTACCTGTCTTTGTTCCTCTTCGATGTTCATGTGAACCTCATTGCTTAGCGGACCGCCAAAAGCAAACAACAAATGCTGCCCCGGCGGTGCTAAGGCGGGAGCAACGTTGCTTATGGGAACAACGCTTGTGATTCGGCGAGCCCCGACAAGCTGGAGAACGGCAGGCTCTCCGCCTTCTGGCCAAAGGGGTCTATCGCTGGCCACAAAGGTCATGATAACCGGGTGTGGTTTGAGCCTTACTCTCATCGTCCTCAAGTATTCGTCGTCGAAGTTTGCCTCCCCTGCCAGCCCCACAGTGGCTCTGGGGCCCACATCACTGATTACCAGCCTGCCGGCTATCTCCACCTCGCTGCCGCCCTTCTGAACCACCACCCCTCTGGCAGCACCACCGGTTACCACGATTTTCCTGGCCGGGCAGTCAGTCCAGACATCGCCGTTGGTCTTTACCACTTCAGCCAGCTTCTCCATCTCGGACAGGAGACCGTGGCGAGGAATACTTATGTCGCGGAAGCCCTGCACCTTTACGAAGAAGGTGAACACTACCGAAGCGGGTAACTCATAGGTATGGCCAGCAATGAGAGTGTTACAGATGGCATCAAAAAAGCCGTGAGCCAGCTCGTTATCTGTATACTGGAGAAGCCAGTCCTGGAAGGTTAGAGTTTCCTTCTCTGGCTCACGAGTGCCTTTTCGGAAAGCTTCCATTACCCTTTCCGTAGCCACCGCCTTGGTCAGACCCCCCACCAGCTTTACCCGGTCAACCTCCAGCTTACCGGCGATATCCAGTAAGGCTGGAATTGCTCCCTTATCCGGGAGTCGATAATCTTTACCTCCGAGCCGGTAGAAGTTTTCGGGGATGGGGATAAGGTCGAGTTTGAGCCCAAGCTCGGCAAAAATCTCAGGCACCCCGAAGCTTCTGTGCAGCACAATGCCACCGGTAGGGAGCTTGAAGCCCTCGCAGTCTTCGGTGGAATACCTGCCGCCGATATTACTCCGCTTCTCCACCACCAGGGTCTTGTAACCCCAGCGAGACAGCAGAGCACCAGCACTCAGTCCGCCCACTCCTGAACCAACAACAATCACATCATATTCTTCTTGCATTTTGTTGCCTCTCTGTATTTTGAGTTCGTTTGATGAGCTGCCAAGATGTGACACCCGTTATTTTTATAGACTGTACACGATACGTACCTGCATTGCAAGAGGGAGAAAAGAACATTTCGGCGAAAGGCCAGGACTTCTCACTACTTCTCTGAGTCGGTTGCAGTTTCCATACTGCAATTGTTACAATTGCCGTTGGCAAGAAAGGAGACAGCTTTATGGATTTACCACTGGAAGAATACCTGAAGCCCACCACGGCGATAGATTGTGACCACCCCTCCATAAAAGAAAAAACACAGGCGCTAGCCGGCAACCAGGAAAGCGCTGCGGACAAAGCCAAGAGCCTCTTTTACTTCGTGAGAGACGAGATTAAGTACGACCCGTATGCGCCCCGTTATCTTCTGGAACACTACCTGGCAAGTAAAATCCTTGAGAGCGGGCGGGGGTACTGCGTCCAAAAAGCGGTTCTCCTGGTCGCTTTAGCCAGGGCGGCCGGCATCCCCAGTCGCCTGAGGTTTGCCAATATACGAAATCATCTGCAGTTCGGGAAACTGGTAGCAGTGATGGGAACAAATCTGTTTGTCTACCACGGCTACGACGAACTATATATCGAGGGAAAGTGGGTTAAGGCTACACCTACCTTTGACCTGGATATGTGCCAGAAGGAGCGCATCATACCTGTTGAGTTTGATGGTAGCAGAGATGCCTTGTTCCACTCCCACAATAAAGACGGGGAACTGCACATCGAATATATCAGTCAACACGGGCATTACCCGGACCTCCCGCTTGATGAGATTACGGAAGCCCGGATTCAAGCCTACGGACCTGAGCTTGCCGAGCGTCTCAAAATGCCTGAGGCTTAGAGCCAAGTCCGCTTCTTGAGCCTGCTGCTCTTAACTGATATACTTGGTCAATGCCTGAAGCCACGATTCCGCTCATTTTTGCCACGTCTTTCGTGATTGCCCTCTCCGGAGCCCTGATGCCCGGTCCCCTGCTGGCTATGACCATCAGCGAAGCCGCCCGGCGGGGCTTCTGGGCCGGTCCCCAGCTAGTCCTGGGACACGCAATACTGGAGCTAGCCATGATAGGTGCTCTGGCGGCGGGACTGAGCCGGTTCATGGAGCACGAGCTGGTACCGGCAATTATTGGTCTCCTGGGGGGAGCTATCCTGATAGGCATTGGTTGGCTGACGTTAAACCGGGGCAGGCAGAAGACCACCAGCCTTAAGACCGACCCCCAGGCGATGTCAGGAGACAGGAGGCTAGTCCTTTCCGGGTTTCTAGCCAGCATCTCCAGCCCCTTCTGGACCATCTGGTGGATAACCATAGGCGCTACCTACCTCATGTGGTCGTTCGGTCTCGGCATAGCTGGAGTAGCCACCTTCTTCACCGGTCACATCCTGGCGGACCTGCTCTGGTACGCCCTGGTAGCATTTATCGTAGCCACCGGAAGAAAGGCCATGAATGATGCTACGTATCGCGGGCTTCTAATCGCGTGTGGCGTGGCTCTGCTCGGCCTGGGCGGCTATTTCATGACATCAGCCGTCAGGTTCTTCATCGGCTAGCCCTGTTACCCGAACAGGCTGGCCTCAACCATCCGTAATTTCTCCAGCCCCTTTATCTCATGGGGGAACATGGGGATTTCGACTATTACCATATGGTGATATTTGTCGCGGAGTAAGTCAATATAACGCCGCTGCTGCTCGGCTTTGGTCATAAGGAAATCCGAAGATGCGTCCCGGATAACATTGTTTATTATCAGCTGCTTAACCCTGAAGCCAAACCGGTCGAACTCACCAACAATACCATCGAGCTGCTCGACAGCCAGTGCCTCGGGGATGGTAACCATGACAAACCTTACCTCGTCCCTCAGGAAGTCCATGTCCTGGGCTGAAAGCTTCTCCCAGTCCCTGATGATATCCAGCACCGGTCTTTTGCTGTCCGAACCGAGCTTCAGTTTAGAATAGATGCGCGGGGCGGGCTTCAGGTGCTCGCTAAGCATGGAGGGTGTCTGGAGCAGCCCGAGGGTCTGCCCCAGAGGAGCCGTGTCCCAGACAATCCGCTTATACCTCTTGTCACGGGCCAGCCCCTTTATGTAATCAACGGTAAACTCGTCGCTCAGGCCGGGCAGAACCGAAGTAATGAACTCAGTAAACTCCTCGTACGAAACCGACACAAAAGTCGAGAAGACCTCATAAACTTCTCGTCCGAACTTTGCGTCCCACATCTGTTTCACCTCGTCCATGCCCAGCTCAGCCAGGTATAGACTGCCGATGACCCTGGCTGGTTTCTGCTTACCTTTAACCTCAAAGATGTGTGACAGGGACGGTGTGGGGTCAGTCGAGACCACCAGGGCTTCCTCCCCGAGGGAGGCGTAGTGCAGAGCAGTGGCTGCGGCACAGGTGGTCTTGCCCACACCACCCTTACCGGCGAACATGGTAACGTAGACCTCGTTCAAGCCAGGACTGGAATTAGTATTGTCCGTCCTCTACCTCCCTAGCGTTTGTAAGACGACCGAACTGGTCGCCCTCC
>CAZMZA010000130.1:0-3990 GCA_964570635.1 uncultured Dehalococcoidales bacterium | reverse complement strand
GGCCTGGAATGACAACTGGCCGGAGAGCGTGCAGATAAAGTGGCTGGAGATCTGGCAGGCCCAGAGGGTAAAGGTATGAGACAGCTTCCGGTCAAATTGCCAAAGTCGTTTGAAGAGGCCCTCGGCTACCCTGGCCGGCTAACAAGGTCACATGAAGAAGGTCTAGGCTACGCTGGTCAAGTAAAGTGGGCTGCCTTCTATTGGGAACCCTGTGGTGATGAGGCGGTGTATGATGACGGCATTTGCTCCGGAGACGGCAACTGGTGGGCCTTCCTGCAGTTCGTGAGACACCCGAGCGTGGCGCCATGGTTGGCCAACTATGACCTGGGCTCATCGGATAGGGAGGCAACCCACTGGCTGCTCTGCGACCTGGAGAACCGCGAGGTCCATGTGGGGGAAAAGGCCAAGGTCTGTAAGTTCCTGATCAAGGAAAGGAAGAGGATTTTACCCCGATCGCCAGCGATCCCCCTTAATGCTGATGAGGCTTATGGAGAACTCCGCCAGGCAATTCTAAAAGCCGAGGCGGGGTTCAGGGAAATGCTGGTGCCCTCGATGGCGGAAGTAGAAGACAAGATGCGGCGGGACCAGGCAGCGTTTGAGAGAATGGTGGGGGAGCTCGGGTAAAACGGAGGTTTATATGGCAACAATCAAGTGTATCGGTTGTTATGAACTCTCGCGGGAGGAGATGGAGGTCAGTGATAAGAACCTGGTGGTTTATATCTGCCGGCGCTTCTTCCCCTACTACTGCCATCTGAGCGGCCTTCTTAGGCCGGCCAGAGGCCTCCTAAAGGCAGTTGAGATGTGCCCCGAACAGCCACTCTCCCGTTGTGTCCTGTGCCAGCAAATGACCGATCTTATCTTCTACGGCAAGAGTATCGAGAGTATCGCTAGTATGTGTTCGGAGCATAATTCCGCCTGGAGTAAGTGGCTTAACGAGCACCCAGAGCGCAGCAGCCACCTGGCGCCCAAAGGCAGAAGCATACGGGCGAACTGGGTTGAGGTATTTCGGGAATTCATCGAGGACATGCGCCCCAGGAGGCCACATGGAGAGTGACGAGGTAAAGGCTATCTGTGAGGAGCGGCTGGGGAGTTGGACGCAGCGCCTGGTGGATCAGCACGCTACGCCATGTTTCCTTCTTGGCATTGGCCATGACCACAAAAGCGGAGTACTGCTCCTCTGCACTCTCGAGGACATGAGCGATACCGAGCTCCTGTTATTTTTGCGGGCTGCCGCTGACAGCGTAGCGGCCCAGATTATAAGGAGACAGTGATGACAAACCTCCCATATAGCTGCCCCTTATTCCAAGGGGAGCGATTCGCCGATGGGGTATGCGAGATTACAGGGAAGCCGGTGAGTTCGGGAAACTGTTGCAACATCCTCTACAGCTATCTTAGTTGTGAGCACTTCTCCGGGTGGTTCTGGGAAAAGGCTAAAAGGAAAAGGAGATTACCGAAAGAGGCGAGGCAGTGAAATGGAGCAGCTAAAATTTAACACCCGGGTCCTGGGGAAGAAGGCTGCCGAGCGGCTGGTAAACCACCAGGTAACCCAGACTATACGGTCGGAGTCAGCGAGTATCTGCCAGAGATATTTCAACTGGAGATTGAAGCCCGCGGACGCTATCGAGGTCTATCTGGACGGCCACTGCATAGGGGTGGTCACCTTCCTCAACCTCGACCCGGTGAAGTGGCAAAACCTGGACATTAACGACGCTCTCCGTGGGGGCTTCGATAACCGCTTTGAGCTGGCCTCGGCACTAAAAAGGGCCGGCTACCGTTTCAAGGATCTCGAGGAGTATTTCTTCTGGCGCTTAATCTTTTTCTGGCCGGAGAAGGAAAAGGAAGAAGAAAGGAGCCATCATGCAGAAAACGGAACTAACCCCAGAGAAGCTAATTAAGGAGATAGTGGCGAGAGCCAAGGGCGACGGCGCCTTGGTGATAATAACATATGGTCAGTGGCAGGAAATTAAGGAGGCTTACCAGAGTCCTCTAATTGAAAGGCTAGAAGCCCAGACTTTGAAACTTTGGGCACAAAGGGAAGCGGAGACTAAAGAACTGATTTTTATGGTCTTTGCAGAAAAGTTCGAGGGGGAGGGTCAGAAGTGAGAACCAACATCGTCATCTACAGCGAAGAGCTGACCAAAGAGGATATCCAGCTTTTACTTCAGAGCGTCCGAGACTGCGAACAAGAGTCATTCCCGGACAAGGAAGTAGGCATCGCCGTCTTCGTCCCGGAGCTAACGGTCGAGGTGCTGACCACGATTATCAGCGGCATAAAACCACCATTCAAACATGGCCCGATGGTCTTTAAGGGAGGCGCAATATGATACCAGTATTGAGCCACAACCAGTATTGAGCCACAACATACCCATCGGTGATGTTCTCCAGCATTTAGGCTGTTGCATCAGCCGGCGACCTGGAAATAGAAAAAGGCAGGAAGGAGGTGCGCCAGAGGCGGTGATGATGGAAACGAGACCGGTTAAGGCAATGAACTTACACCTTCAGTTCGCCTGCACCGTCCAGGGTGAGTGCGACCGGGAGTTTTTCTGTATCAATCCCCACTATATCCTGGAGCCTGTCTGTCCCCACCTCGTAGCCTGGGACGGGCTGGCAAAGAGCATGAAGGCTCAAGGCATCCCTTTAGTAAAGAAAGAATAGGAGGGTCGAGATGGTTAAACCTAGTGCATCAACCGAAGTCCTCGCTCCGGACGAATTGCCAGCACCGGTGGGGAAACTACGACCGGTGCTCACGGAGCAATCCATCAAGGCCATCGTTTATGACCTCAAGATGGCCGAGAGACTGGTAACCGAAGTGCTCGAGGAAGGTATCGATTTTGGCCAGATACCAGGGGTTGCCGGCAAAGGCCTCTGGGATCCGGGCGCCTCGAAGATTATCAATGCCTTCGAGTGCTACCCGCGCCACAAGATCCTCTACCACGAGGAGACCGACGACCGAATCACCTGGGCGATTGAGTGCGAGATCATCCTCCGGGCAAACGGAGCCGTCGTTGGCGCCGGCGTCGGCTCCTGCAGCACCCGGGAACCGAAATACAAGTATCGGTGGTTCACCAAGGGCGAGGCAACCGAGCTCGGCTTCACCGAGCCGCAGATAGACGCTGCCAAGTCGAAAAAGGGGAAGCGGCGCAGCCAAGAAGGAAACTTCTATGAGGTCACCGAATATCGGCTTGAGAATCCGGAATATGGGGAGCAGGTCAATACCATCCTGCAGATGGCCGCTAAGCGATCAGAGACGGATGCCTCCAAGACGCTGCCGGCAGTGGCCACGGCTCTCCGCCGGCTATTTGATGCCGATAAGAAGGACAGGCGAGAGAAGGCTGGCTCCAAGAAAACGAGCGCTGGCAAAGAACAGGATGCTATTGATGCAGACTCTCCCCGATGGACCAGCTTCTGGAATAATCAGAAGAATCTCCTCGGCGATGGCTACCAGGAGAAGACCCACAAGATCTGCGGCGTCACGTCTATGGCGGATTGGGTTAAAAAGGGTAAGACCCTGGATGACGCCACCCGGTTAACGGCAGAGCATGTCAAAACACAGCGTCGGGATCCGGCCAGCGTCAAAGAGAAAGACGTGCCCGACGGAGAGGCGATCGAGAAGATTATGCTGGAATGCTTCGGCTGGCCTCCGGAGAAGGTCTGGTCAGAGGCCAACTATTCTTCCCCGAGAAACTTTGAGGAGGCAGGAGTAGAGACAGCCTGGCAGGTATTCCTGCGCCTCTGGAACGTCTACAAGGATCAGCATAAGACTTAAGGTGTAACGGAAAAGTCGTTACAGGCTAAGGTGCTGAAGCTAAAAAGACATTACATAACTAGATTTTGAAGCTGTGTAACGACTTTCTCGTCGTTACATCTCTCCCTCTCCCTCTCCCTCTCCCTCTATATATAGAGGGGGGTTGTTAGGGGGGGGTTAAGGGCAATTCGTTTAAATAGAGGTGTTAGATGCGTTGCCGGAGCCCATGGGTTAAGATTTGGAAA
>CAZMZA010000129.1:0-4040 GCA_964570635.1 uncultured Dehalococcoidales bacterium | reverse complement strand
ATGCCCCACTCATAATGGGTTCGTTAAGGTAGACATCACCATTCCTGATTTTCAGGTTAAAACCGCAATCAGGATTGGTGCAAACCCATGCTTTGTACTCAATGGTTGCCCCTTGACTACCAAAATCAGACAGGGGCACCAGGTCTCCAGACTTGCACTTTTGACATTTGGGGAAACTGAGTTGTTCCACAGGTCCACCTCCCAGCCAAATTGGAATTATTTGCAGTATACACTAAGTCGGATTTGTTGGCAAGGGTTTACTCAGCCCTACTGAACTAATTCGGCTGTAAATAGCACCCTCCCTGGTTAGCTGGCTCTTCATCAGGTGAATGGTCTCCACTTCCACGGCAGGCAATGTCTCAAATTTGGTGGAGGCTATGAGCTGGCCCAGTCTTTGTCGCTCATCCAACGATGCCTGGTTACGAAGGCGGGCCAGGGTCAGGTGAGGAGCAAAGGCTCGTGTCTCACTGGCAAAACCCAGGGGTACTAGATTGGACTCAAGGCGTTTTTGCAGCTGGACTAATTTTTCCACCTCCCCAGCGACCCCCACCCAGACGACCTGGACTCGCTTCAAATTAGGGAAAGCGCCGATATCCCTAATCTCCAGACGGAAGGGGGCTATTCCCGCTACGGCGGCTTCCATGGCTCTGGTTATGGCCTCCATCCTGCTTGCCTCAACATTGCCCAGGAACTTTAGTGTCAGGTGAATATTGTACGGCTCAACCGCTTTTACCGAAGGTTGCTGGCTGAGTTTCAGGCTGTCCTGTAATTGTGCCAGCCCTCGTTTTACCCCGTCAGGCAGCTCAATAGCAATGAAAGAACGAATTTGCTCCATGTCGGTATCACCGGGGCATCGCAATTACTAGCTTCATTGGTACTAGCTTCATTATCATAAACTCTTGTCTTTCGGTAACGTCGAACCCCGCATCCTTTATCGCTTGCTCGACGTAGATTGGTCTGCAACTGGCATACCTGAGAAACTTCTGGTGCATCCACTCGTAGAATCTTAAGAACCAGAAGTCTTCTCTACCTTCTTTTGACAGGCTGGCAGCACCAAAGCTTTTTTTGATAGCCTCGGTAGTGGCTGAAACTCTCAGTATCTCCCCTTGCTCGTCCTTACCCATTTGAGCACCCCGCCGCTTCCTCTTGATAAACTTCAACCTAAATACCCAGCAGCTTTTGGGCATTACCGGACAGAATCAGGCTCTCTGTTTCCTGGGGCAGATTCAGGGACTTGACCTCGCCTAGCAGGCGGCTCGGCGACAGTAGTGGGTAGTCACTGCCGAAAAGAATCCTGTCGCCGCCGATGAGCTGGACAGCATGAGTGTAGATTTGGGCAGTGTATAGGAAGGGCGAGGCGGCAGTGTCAAAGAAGACGTGGCTCAGGGCCTCTTTTACTTCGGGCATCAGGGCATAGAACGGCAGACCGCCACCCCAGTGAGCACACACTACAGTCAAATCGGGATAGCGGGTAATAAAGGGGTAGAGCATGTTGGGGGTGATGCTACCCTTCCCCGGGTAGTCGTGACCCACCGGCTCAGAAGTATGCAGGAGCAGGGGTAGCTTATGCTTTCTCAATACCTCAACGAAGGGGGCCATTATCTCTTCATCTATCAGGTCAAACAGCTGCACATCGGGTCTCATTTCGCCGACTCCCTTTATCCCGGCACGGGCGCAGCGCTCAATCTCGTCCAGGGCCGCTTCGTAGGAGTTGGGCTGAACGGTACAGAAGCCTATCAAACGGTCAGGATAACGGGCTATAGACTCCAGGATGTAGTCGTTGGTTTCAATACACAAATCATGAGTCATCCAGCCGACATTGACAATGACCGATTTGTCAATCCCTTCTTTATCCATGCTGGCGATGAGCTCATCTGCGGTAGCCAGTTTCGCCTTGGGGTCGGAGTACAGGATGGCGAAGCAGGGGTCGGCGTCGATGTACTTATTGTGGTCTTTCTTTAACTGAGGTGGAACCACGTGGGTATGAAAGTCAATAATCATCGCCAGATTATAGCAAAATACGGCTAATTGTTTCAAGCTGGTGACCGTCGCGGTTAGGGGTGGTGAGATTATCCAAATCTCTATAGACTTGAGCCGATAACTATTATATAATTTGTAAGAAGCCGAGGGGGGTAAGGCCGCTGTCTGAATCGGGTAAATCAAAGACCTCGGCGGATAGCGTGAAGGCCGGGGTTTTTTCGTCGTCGGCATCAATTGCCCAAATGGAGGCGCTAGCCCAAAGACTGCGTCGCCACATTATCACTATGATTGGGAAGGCGGGTAGTGGTCACCCCGGCGGCTCCCTGTCATCTGTCGAGATTGTTACTGCTCTTTACCTGAGGGTATTGCGGCATAAGCCGTCCGACCCTCAGTGGCCAGACCGCGACAGGTTCATCCTGAGCAAGGGGCATGCCGCCCCGCTACTCTACGCTACTCTAGCCGAGTGTGGTTACTTCCCCGTCGATGAACTGCTTACCCTCAGACAGCTTGGCAGCCGCCTTCAAGGTCATACTGACCGGACGCTTACCCCGGGGGTGGAGATGTCAGCCGGTGGCTTGGGACAGGGGTTATCGTTTGGTATCGGCGTGGCGTTGGCTGGTCGCCTTAATGCCCAGGCCTACCGCGTTTACGTTCTGCTGGGGGACGGGGAGTGTGATGAGGGGCAGGTGTGGGAGGCGGCTATGTCAGCTGCCCACTTCAAGCTGGATAATCTGGTCGCTATTGTCGATAATAACGGGCTGCAGCTTGATGGCTGGAACCGTGACATCATGAACCTTGAGCCCTTTAATAAGAAGTGGCAGGGCTTTGGCTGGCATGTTATCGAGGTTAATGGTCACGACCTTGCCCAGCTTATTGATGCCTTTGAGCAGGCAAAACTGGTCAAAGGGCAGCCCACCGTAATCCTTGCTCACACCGTCAAGGGCAAAGGGGTGAGCTTTATGGAGAATAACCCTGACTTTCACGGTAAGGCACCCAATGCTGAGCAGGTGGAGATTGCGCTGAAGGAACTGGAGTAGGGATGACCCAGGAAGTTTCTATACGGGAAGCCTACGGCAGGACGCTGCTTGAGCTGGGCAGGGAGAACCCAGATATCGTGGTGCTGGATGCTGACCTGTCCCGGTCAACTATGACCGGGATTTTTGCCGGGGAGTTTCCCGACCGCTTCTTCGACTGCGGCGTCGCCGAGCAGAATATGGTGGTCATTGCCGCTGGCCTGGCTGCCTCGGGCAAAATACCCTTTGCCAGCACCTTCGCCGTTTTTGCTCCTGGCCGCTGCTTTGACCAGGTTCGTATGTCTGTTGCTCAGCCCGGACTCAACGTTAAACTGGTTGCCAGTCATGGTGGTATTACCGTCGGGGAGGACGGCATGTCGCATCACGCTATTGAAGACCTGGCCCTGATTGGCTCCTTCCCCGGTTTTACTGTCATCGTCCCCGCTGATGCTATTGAGACAGCCCAGGCAGTAAGGGCCGCCGCCATGAGCTATGGTCCCTTCTATATCAGGCTTTGTCGGCCCAGGACGCCGCTGGTTTACGATGATGGCTACCGTTTTAGACTGGGCAAAGCGGTAACCATGAGGCAGGGCAGAGACGCTACTGTCATAGCTATTGGTCTTATGGTGGCGGAAGCACTGAAGGCTGCCAGGGACCTCGAGGCGGAAGGTATAGACTGCCGTGTGTTGAACATGCCTACCCTCAAGCCCATTGATGAGGCGGCTATTATCGAGTCTGCCGTTGAAACGGGAGCTATTGTTACCGCCGAGGAGCACCTGGAGCACGGCGGGTTGGGCAGTGAGGTCGCCCTGAGGGTAGCCAGGCACTGTCCGGTGCCTATGGAGTCCATTGCTATTAAGGATACCTATGCCAAGTCAGGCAAGCCTGCCGAGCTTCTACAGGAGTACGGTCTCACGGCTAAGGACATCGGGGAAGCGGTGAGGTCGGTGATAGGGAAGAAGCCGAGCTAGACCGGATACGCAAAAAGAGCTGTCCCTCTATTTGCTTCTTTGTAAATGCTTTCCAGCTGGTGCCGGGGGTGGGACT
>CAZMZA010000128.1:0-4051 GCA_964570635.1 uncultured Dehalococcoidales bacterium | reverse complement strand
AGCTGTAGCTCCTCGGTCGAGGCAAAGTCGTAGAGGGTAGCGTTGTCCTCCCGGAGGTGAAGGTGGGTGTGGAGCCGCACTTCCTCGCCTACTTTGCCGAGCGTGCTCAGGGTGGCGGTCGACATATAGACTTGGAAGCCCATGCCGCCAACGTTGATGGTGGCCCAATCACCACCCAGCGCCTCCAGTTTCCCTTGAATACTGGATATCATTTCTGCTCCTTTATTGTTGCTGACCCAGCAGGCTGTCTAGGTGCGCCTCGCGCAGGTGGCAGAGGGCTACCGCCAGGGCATCGGCGGCATCGCTGGGCTGAGGCACCTCGGGCAGCTCAAGCTGGAGCCTGACCATCTCCTGAATCTGCTCCTTGCTGCTGGCCCCGTAGTCGGCGACCCGCTGCTTTACCTGGGTCGGGGTATATTCGTAGGTGGGGATTCCCTGGCTGGCGGCGGCGAGGATAGCCACCGCCTGGGCTCTGCCTATGGCCAGTGCCGACTTCACATTCTTGGCCATAAAGGGCTGCTCTATGGCTACGGCATCAGGCTGACAGCGGGAGATAATCGCCATAAGCTGGTGATAAAGATAGCTCAAACGCTCCCCGATTGGAGAGCGTGCCGAACAGGTCAGGGCACCAGAATCAACCAGGGCTATTTCGCCGTCCCTCTCGTCCACTGCTCCATAACCCATGGTCACCGTGCCCGGGTCAATACCTAAAACCCTCATTACACGACCAGACGGAGTTAATCAACAGGCTCAAGCTCCGGAATGATACTTCTCCAGAACAGAATCGGAAAAGTCAGCGTTGCTGGATAAATGCTGCACTTCATCCAGTTCCTCAAGCCTGTCCAGCAGCCTGAGCGTCTGTACGGCTTCCTTTTCCTCAAGCTCGACCATGGTCTTGGGTATCATGGATAGCTCAGCCGAGGCAACAGACAACCCGTTCCGCTGCAGTGCTTCTCTGACCTTCTCCAGCTCTTCGGGCTTGGTGTAAATCTCCACGTAATTATTTTCTACCTTGACGTCCTCGGCACCGGCATCTATGGCTTGCAGAGCCAGGTTCTCGGCATCCGGACTGTCAGTCTGTAGTGTGATGAGCCCTTTGGGCTCAAAAATCCAGGCGACACAGCCGCTTTCGCCCAGGCTGCTGCCGTGGCGGGAGAATATACTCCTTATATCCTGCAGTGTCCGGTTTCGGTTATCGCTCAGGGCCTGAACCAGAATAGCCGCGCCGCCGGGGCCGTAGCCCTCGAGGGTCATCTCGGTCAGAGTTACCCCCTCCAGCTCACCACTGCCCTTCTTAATAGCTCGCTCAATGTTTTCCAGCGGCATATTGCTGTCACGGGCTTTCTGTATGATTAGGCGGAGGCGGAAGTTTGCCTCGGGGTTGCTACCCCCCTGGCGCACGCTCACTATAATCTCACGGGTGAGCTTGGTAAAAAGCTGCCCTCGTTTGGCATCAGCCACTCCCTTCTGCCGTTTAATCTGTGCCCATTTGGAGTGTCCTGACATTTCCCCCCCTCCTCTCAGCTAGCTGGAGCCGTTTCCTTAATTTTAGCACCAGAACCCTCCAACTTCAAAGCTTGGCTGGCTTTATCGGGACGGCTATGCCGGCGACCATCAGGTAAACCTCATCGGCGCACTCTGCCAGCATCTGGTTTGCCCTGCCCAGCAGGTCGCGATACAGCCTGCTGTCCTGGCTGGCGGGCACCAGTCCGGTACCCAC
Organism: uncultured Dehalococcoidales bacterium; assembly: GCA_964570635.1. Lineage (GTDB taxonomy): Bacteria > Chloroflexota > Dehalococcoidia > Dehalococcoidales > CAYYQY01 > CAYYQY01. The sequence continues at coordinate 2,331 of CAZMZA010000128.1, read as the reverse complement.
CTCATTGGTCACCACAATGAAGCTGGCGTTAACCTCTCTGATACATTCTATCAGCTCACTTATTTCGGTAGTAACCTCTCGCTCAACGAGGGGGGCGTCAACTGGCTCGTTATCCTGGGGCGTGTGTTGACCGAGGATGTTGCTGACCAGCAGCGTAATGCAGTCCACAATCACCACCTTGGCCCCGCCGATTTTCTGTCGGACCTGGCGGCCGACACGGCTGGTAACCTCAAGGGTGCTCCAGTGCGGAGGTCTTGACCTCCGGTGCTCCTCAATGCGGCGCTTCATCTCTTCGTCCCCGGCCGTGGCTGTAGCCACGAAGAGAACAGCTCCGCCCTGTCTTCGGGCAAGCTCCTGGGCGAAACTGCTTTTGCCGCTTCTGGCGCCGCCAATGAGCAGGATGTTCACCGGGTTCACTCCTTTCCAGTGCCCGTGAGTAATTCGGGCTAGTGCTTGGCTCTCAGGGCGTACTTTGAAATCTCCAGAAACCGGTGTCCCTCTCTCAGCACCTTATTGGCTTCCAGGATTTCTACCCGCTGATTGAACAGAGGCCCGTCGGTAACGAAGGTGTGGTACTCGCCGGCTTCACCGCAGGGCTGGACGCCGAACTTCTGCTTCAGCTCCGCTAAGTGGGACAGAAAATCGGGGTCAACCTTCCGCCCCAGCCATTCCTCGCCAAAAAACTCAGCCCTGGCGGCAACTACCACTGCCTCAAACCCTGAGGCCACGAAGTTTTCCAGTATCTTGTCCTGAGCTTGGCCCCACAGGGGCAAATAAGCTTTAACATCCGCCGCGTTGCATACCCCCTCTACCCAATCGCGGTGCACTTCAAGGTCAATGTCACCGAAGACGCCCCCGCTAACTCCCTCCCGCTTGAGGGAACGAAGCACTTCCTTAAATGTGTTCTCGTAGTCAGTCCTGGTAGTTTGTTTCTGGACAAGTGGAATTCCGATAGCCTGTGCCTGTGCCTGCAGTAGCTGGCTGGACTGTCCGTGAGTCCACGACCTCTGGCCGTCCTCGGTTATCATGTTCAACAGGTAGCGGACCCTTAACCCGTTAGCCAAGGCCAGGTGGCAGGCGAGGCAGCTATCTTTGCCGCCGCTCCATGAGGTAAAGACTTGGTGCATGCTGTCCTCCTAAAGCTTAAATTTTTATTCCAGATGGGAGACGTCGTTTGATAGACTTAATATTGCTCCCAGCGGGTATGTGTCCATTATGGTAAGCGATGCGAGGTCAAGCCGGAACTGCCACCGGCGCTCCGGTCTGATGCCCATCAGGTAGCACACCAGCGAGCGCAGGGAGCCACTGTGAGCCACGATGAGTATTGTCTCCTCCGGTGCGTGTTTCTCCAGGCGGGGTAGGAACTGGCTGACCCGCCGGTTGAACTCCTTGAGGCTTTCGCCGCCGGGGCATTTCAGCCTGGGGCTTCTTTGTATCCATAGCTTGGTAACCTCGGGATAGCGCTGGCTAATCTCGCTGAAGTTGAGCCCCTCAAGCTCACCGAAGTTCATCTCACGCAGTTCAGGGCAGATTACCACCTCCAGGTGGTGCCTGGCGGCGATGATTTCCGCGGTTGCTGAAGCTCGCTCGAGGTCGCTGGAGTAAATAGCGTCAATGTTCTCCGGGGCCAGGCGGTCACGCAGCCTCTCGGCCTGCCCGAGTCCAGCCTGGCTGAGCTTGATATCGGTATTGCCCCAGTACCGCTCGCCGCTGTTTTGTTCGGTATCACCGTGCCTTACCAGAAGTAACCTGGCCAGAGTATCCCTCCTTCTGTCATAACCTCTAATCCTGGCTGGGACAGCGCCAGCACGAGGATAAGCACACCGACTTCAGCCACCTCGTTTATTGCCCCGTAGGTGTCACCGGTGAGGCCGGAAAACTTGCCTTTGAGATAGGTCCCCGTGAGCGTCGCCATAATCCAGATGCCTGCTATTATAGCCAGCCCTGCCAGCCGGGCTATGCCTACGGCTACGGCTAGGGCTATCAGTGTCGCTAGGGCCAATCTCGGCCAGGTGGCTCCCTGCTTGAAGACCTTACCCAGCCCCGATGGCCTGGCGTAGGGGTAGGCAAAAATTGCGTAGACCATCGCCCAGCGGCTTAACACTGGCATGAGAACCAGTGTTGCCGTCATCACGCTCTCAGGCACGTTGTTCAGTGATATATATTTTAGCAGCAGCAGGCAGCAGACGCCGATAATGCCGAAGGCGCCGGCACGGCTATCATGCATCGCCTGCCACCGCTCTTCGCTGGTTTTGAACCTGCCCAGCCCGTCGCAGCTGTCAACGAAGCCATCCAGGTGCAGGGCGCCGCTAGCCACTACCAGGGAGACGA
>CAZMZA010000127.1:0-4085 GCA_964570635.1 uncultured Dehalococcoidales bacterium | reverse complement strand
CGTAATGGCTAGCTCGGGCAGAACCACCAGTCTAACCGGAAGTTCCATGGCACATGCCCACTTTGCGGCGAGGATCTGCCGGGATATACGCTGCAGATTGAGTTCCATTATGTCCTCTCTCTTTTGAGGGGTCCATACTGTGGATGAAAGGGTCACCACTGAATACTGCTTTATCATTTCTCCACCTACCTCCTTTCTAAACATAATACCAACTGGAGACGTTCAGTGTCACCTTGGAAGGATAGGCTAGCGGTCCAACGTTGAACTGGAGGCAAAGAATCGGGATAGACTTATTGACGGGGTCTGTTGTTTCTTCTTTTCCTTCTCGCCGATGACCTCCACAAAGCTCATGAGCTCCTTGGCCTGCTTATAGTTCATATAGTCTATCATCTTACCTTCGAAAGATATAGCTCCCAGCCCCTTGGCTTGAGCTTCCTCAAAAGCCTTGACCACCCTTCCCGCATATCCGGCCTCATCTTGTGAAGGTGAGAAGGTCTTGTTGGCAAACTCTACATGTGTTGGATGGATAAGCAGCTTACCTTTGAAGCCCAGCTGTAGGGCTCGCATCGTATCTTTCATGAAACCTTCTCTATCGGTTAACAGCCCGAAGAATGGGGTGTCTATGGCCTGGGCGCCAGCAGCCACACTGGCATTAACTATCTGAGAGCGGGCATACAAGAGTTCGGTTTGCTCCGAAGAGAGGGAGGAAACGCTTCGCCCCAGGTCTCGATAATAGTCTCCGGCCCCGAAAGCAACCGCAACCACGCGTTCACTGGCCGAGGCTATTTCGTAGGTATTTATTACGCCTTTGGCTGTCTCAACCAGGGGAACCATTTTCAGGCTTCCGAGCTCAAGCCCTCGACCTTTCTCAGTCTCCTCAAGCATACCGTCTAACTCCGTCACGTCAGATGCGGTCTCAGTTTTCGCCAGCATTACGCCATCTAAATCCTGAACAGCTACGAGATTCAAGTCCTCAGTCGTAAGCTTGGTGTTAAGGGCATTAACACGTACGAATACATGGGTTCCGCCGGACTTAACCGCCTTGATGGAATCTCTAATCATTATCCTTGCCGTTGCCTTATCAGCTAGAGGCACGGCATCCTCCAGGTCCAGTATGATGGCATCTGACGGGAGAAGAGCCGCCTTGGTAATCATCCTCATGCTGTTACCTGGAACGAAAAGCATAGACCTTAAAACCATCATCGCCGTTCACCGCTTTCCAAGATTCTGGTCAGAGTTGTTGCTATTTCTTCGGGGCGTTCTACCACGTGTGCCCCGACTGCTTCTAAGGCCCCAATCTTACTTTCGGCTGTTCCCCGGCCTCGTTCAATTATGGCACTGGCATGGGAAAACCTCATGCCGGAAGGCAGAGTCCTGCCGGCGATATAGGCCACGAGCGGTTTGTTAAACCTGCCCTCCTTTACAATCTCGGCAGCCTCCTCCTCGGCCACTGTCCCTATTTCGCCAAATAAGACTACAGCCCTGGTTTCCTCATCTGCCTCAAATAGAGGCAGTATCTCAGCAAAGCTTAATCCTATAATTGGTTCAGCGCCAACATGCATGGCAGTGGTAATCCCGATACCAGCCTTCATTAAACTCCAGACAACGGTGCTTGTCTGCCCTCCGCTCCGTGACATCACGCCAACTGGTCCAGGCTTGAAGATTTCCCTGGCAAACTCCTCAGCCCCACCAAGCCAGCCTATGGCGGCTTTATCAGCGCTGAGGAGGCCGAGGGAGCCTGGCCCAAGTATGTGAGTCCCCTTCCTGCGCGCCAGCGTTATCATCTCCAGACTATCGTGCAGAGGTACACGCTCAGCGGGAACGACTACCAGTTCTATTCCGGCCTCTATAGCTTCGACCACCGCCTCCTTGACCTGCGGGCCAGGCACGAATGTGACACTGGCATTTATCTGACCGTGTGCTTCCACCGCTTCTCTGATGGTATCGTATACCGGGACTCCCCAAACTTCAGTGCCTCCACGCCCCGGTGTTGTCCCGCATAGCACCTTCGTGCCATAATCAAGCATAAATCTTGTTCTGGCGTTTCCTTCCCGGCCAGTTATTCCCTGAACTAACACCTTGGTGTTTTCATCTATAAGTACTGCCATTCTGCTCTCATGCCTCCCATACTAGCGCAGCCCGATTTTATTTCTGTATTCGTCCAGGCCAAATGTGTTGAGAACAAGTTTGAGACCCTGGTTACCGTAGGTTTGACAGTAAAGTTCACAAGTCAAATCTTCAATGCAACGCCTCCCAGCTTCCTCAGGGCTTGCTGTTAGCACGGGTTTACTGTCCTCAACTCTAAACAGGTTTGCGCCGAAAAGGCTGCACGCCTTGACGCAGGCATAGCTTTCACAACTGCTGCATTTACCATAGTCAATACTGATGGTACCAGTTCTAAATGGGAATTGGTAAACTGTCACCCTGTTTTGCCTCTTTCTAGGAGCCTCGGTACTCTTTGACCAGCTCTTTCATACGCTCGGCTACATAATCAACGTTGTAGACATAGTCACGGCCGTATATCTCTATTCGGGCGGGAAGCCCTTTTAGTCCCTCGTCAAGGATTTCCAGAGATTCCGCCTCTTTGTTGCCCGCTATTAGGATTATCACAGGGAAATCCGGCCTGTTTTTGAGCTCTTCCCTTAAAGCCCTGACCAGAGCGTGGGCATGATGCCACTGCTCCTGATTCGCTACCACCGCTCCCATAAGCACGTACCCATCGATGTTAGGCTGTGAAAAGATAAGCTTGACCACGCGATAGACCTTGGACGCTGTCGGGTTGCCGCTGGTGTCGGCATAATTTGCCAGCTTGAGTCCGTGGCGGATTAGAGCATCGGCCCCGAGCATAGCTGCGCCCCCGCCAATACCGTGGAAACCAACATAGCCTTCTCCTGGCCCAAAATCCGTGACCATCTGGACAAAGTAGCCTATACCGCGATAGTCCTCCTCCTCTACCTTCCAGGCAAGTTGCTCAAGTTCCGTTGGAGCTCGACCAATATCGCGCGGGTATTCTATAGCGAGCTCAGGGTGCTTAAACACCGAGGCTTCGTCCACCACTATACGGCAGTCGGCTGGATAAATCTTCCCGTCCTTTGTCAGGACCAGGGGGTTGATTTCAGCACTTCGTGCACTATACTGGCTAAATACCTGGTACAGCCCATAGACCACACTGCTCAGCGGTTCCACCAGGGGGGCTGAAATGTCGAGCTTTGAGATTAGTTCCCTTATATCTTTGGCCGCCAGCCCGCCAAGGATGTCAACATTCATACTGGCCACTTTTTCCGGGGATTTTTTCGCAGTTTCCTCGATATCCACGCCACCTTGAGTGCTGAACATTAAAATCGGTCCCTTAACCTTGTAAGAGTCGTTCACTATTATGCCAGCGTAGAATTCCTTCTCGATGGCCAGTTTTTCTTCTACCAAGAGTTTTTCTACCTTGAGCCCTTTTATCTCTTTACCCAGCAGCTCTTCGGCCATCCTCTCGGCCTCACCGGCGTCGGAGGCAAAGGCTATACCCCCAGCCTTGGAGCGTCCGGTGGCTCCAACCTGAGACTTAATCGCCACTGGTTTCTTCAAGCGTTCGGCTATTTCCCTGGCCTCTTTGGGTGTGGTGACAACATCACCTTCGGGTACAGGTAGACCACAGTCCCTTAGCAGTCTTTTGCCTTGATACTCATCAAGTTTCGGCATCGCAGTCGCCCCCGATAGCATCTGAAAACTTTCCGCTCTGTCTTGTCATTCGACCTTTGGGTTAACACTCTGTCAGGGTTGTTTCGTCTTGATAGTCAGGATGTGCATCAACTCAGCGATGTCACCAATTGAATCAAGACCGGATATCAGCTCTAACGACCTGTCTATATCTTTCGGGGATAGGGATAAGCGGGCACAATCTCTATACTTTTTGTTCATCTCTTCCCGGTTAAGCGGATTTTTCGGGTCACCCCTGGCTACATCTACCCGGCGTGAATAAACCTCACCGTTTTGCAGCCTCACCGCTACCTCACCTTTCAGGTTGACAAGTCCGGCCCCCATCTTTGGAGGATGAACATACTTTACCTTTGGCATAAGCTCTTGTACTGCTGGCT
>CAZMZA010000126.1:0-4101 GCA_964570635.1 uncultured Dehalococcoidales bacterium | reverse complement strand
GTCTTCGCCCAGAACCATGACCAGGTGGGCAACCGTATGAATGGTGAGCGTCTCAGCCAGCTTGTTCCCTTTGAGGCGCTCAAGCTGGCTGCCGGCGTCGTCCTGCTCTCACCCTTCATCCCTCTGATATTTATGGGTGAGGAATACGGAGAGACGGCTCCTTTCCTATACTTTATCAGCCATTCTGAGCCGGAGCTGGTCGAGGCAGTACGCAGAGGACGCCGGGAGGAGTTTACCGCCTTCCAGTGGCAGGGCGAACTACCTGACCCCCAGGACGAAGCTACCTTCAGGCGCGCTAAACTCAACCATCACCCGGGTGAGAAGAAAGATAATAATGTGCTGCTTGAGTTCTATAAGGAGTTAATCCGCCTTCGACGGGAGACCCCTGCTTTAGCCTCTTTGAGTAAGGATAATACCAGCGTGAGGGGCTTCGATAATTACGGGCTCCTATCACTGCACCGCTGGAATGAAGACAGCGAGGTCATTGCCGTATTTAACCTGAATGATAGTCAGGTATCCGCTACTCTGCCGGTCCCGGTAGGACGCTGGCATAAAAGCCTTGACTCGGCGGAAGAGCGATGGCAGGGGAGGGGGAGTTACGTCCCGGAACTGCTTGATTCAAAAAGTGATGTTGCTATGACCATTAGCCCTCTGGCATTTGCCCTTTTCATGAAGGAGATTTAGATGGACCGATATATCTGTATTCACGGTCATTTCTATCAGCCACCGCGAGAGAATGCCTGGCTGGAATCCGTTGAAAAGCAGGATTCTGCCTACCCTTACCACGATTGGAATGAAAGGGTTACGGCTGAGTGTTACGCGCCCAATACGGCATCACGTATTCTGGATAGCGAAGGTTACATCACCCAGATAATGAACAATTACGCCAAAATAAGCTTTAACTTCGGGCCTACCCTGCTCATATGGTTGGAGAAAAATGAACCTGAAGTCTATCAAGCCATAATTGACACCGACAAAGCCAGCCAGCAGACTTTCTCTGGCCACGGTTCCGCCTTAGCCCAGGCTTATAATCATATAATTATGCCTTTAGCTAACCGCCGGGACAAATACACTCAGGTGCTCTGGGGAATCCGTGACTTCGAGCACCGCTTCGAGCGGAAACCCGAAGGGATGTGGCTGCCGGAAACGGCTGTGGATTTAGAGACACTGGATATCATGGCCGAGCAGGGAATCAGGTTCACCATTCTGGCTCCTCATCAGGCCAGCCGGGTGCGCCAGATTGGTACCGATACCTGGCACGATGCCGGCAATGGCAGCATTGAATCCACGATGCCCTACGAACTCAAGCTTTCATCAGGCCGGAAGATGAATATCTTTTTCTACGACAGCCCCATCACCCACGATGTAGCCTTTGGTGATATCCTTAAAAGTGGTTATAATTTCGCCAACCGTCTAATCGGTTCCTTTTCTGAAGAGCGCACCTCTCCCCAGCTTGTCAGTATTGCTGCCGATGGTGAGACCTATGGTCACCACCATCGTTTCGGGGACATGGCACTGGCTTTTGCCCTCCACTACATTGAAAACAACCATCTGGCACAAATCACCATTTATGGTGAATATTTGGAGAGACATCCGCCTACTTATGAGGTTGAGATTGCCGAGGGTACTTCCTGGAGCTGCACGCACGGGGTTGAGCGGTGGCGTAGCGACTGTGGCTGTAATGCTGGCAGGAATCCAAGTTGGAACCAGGAGTGGCGCGCTCCCCTGCGTGGGGCTATGGACTGGCTACGCGATTCTCTGGCTCCCAGGTACGAGGAAAAGGCACGGGAGTTTTTAAAGGACCCCTGGGCCGCCCGTGACGATTATCTTGAGGTAATCCTTGACCGTTCGCTGGAAAACGTCCAGAGATTCTTGGAACGGCACCGTACCCGTGAGTTAAATGAAGCGGAGTTAATCAAAGTACTCAAGCTACTTGAGTTACAGCGTCATGCCATGCTTATGTATACGAGTTGCGGCTGGTTTTTTGACGAAATATCCGGTATCGAAACGGTGCAGGTTATTCAATATGCGGGTAGGGCTGTTCAGCTAGCTGAAGACCTCTTTGGTGATAACCTTGAGGCACAATTTTTAGAGCGCCTTGGACTGGCCAAGAGCAACATTGGAAAGCATGGTGATGGTAAACTTATCTATGAAAAATTCGTGAAACCAGCTATGGTAGACCTGAACGGGGTTGCTGCCCACTTCGCCGTGAGTTCCTTATTTGAACAATATGGTGAGCAAGCTGAGATTTATTGCTACCACGTTGATATTGAGGACTACCAGACCTCTGAGTGCGGTAAGGCTAAACTGGCAGCAGGCCAGGCTACGGTTACATCGGCTATAACCCGGGAATGGGCTGACCTGAGCTTTGGTGTCCTGCACTTTGGTGACCATAACGTAAATGCCGGTGTCCGTGAGTACCAGGGAGAGGAAGCTTACCAGGAAATGCTCCATGAGCTGACCAGTACCTTTTGCGCAGCTGACTTTCCCGAGGTCATCCGCCTTCTGGATAAACACTTTGGCATTTCAACCTACTCTATAAAAACCCTCTTCCGGGATGAGCAGAGGAAAGTGCTGGACAGTATCCTGGAGTCAGCTCTATCCGAAATTGAAGCAGCCTACTATCAGGTTTATGAGCACTATTATCCACCGATGCGCTTCCTTTCAGAACTGGGTACCCCAATCCCCAAGAGCTTTAAATCTGCCACCGAGTTCATCCTTAATAGCGACCTGCGCAAAGCACTCAGCAGTGAACCTCTAGACTTGGAGCGTATTAGACGGCTTCTTGATGAGACGGATACATGGAAAGTAGAGCTTGACACTGAGGGGTTGAGCTACCAGTTACAGCAGACGCTGGAGAGGATGATGGCAAAGTTCGTAGCTGCTCCTGAGGATGTTACCCTTCTGGAGGAATTACTGGCCGCGATACAAATGGTGCGCTCGGTACCATTTCCTGTAGACCCCTGGAAGGTACAGAACCTCTACCATGAAATGCTCCGTTCTACCTACCCTGGGTTCCAGAAAAGAGAGCAGCAGGGGGATAAATCCGCTGTGGAGTGGCTTGGCCGGTTCGTCGCTTTGGGGCAACAGCTCTCCTTACGGGTTGGTTAGATGCTTGGACCAAGGATACCCATCGCTACCTACAGAGTTCAGTTTAACCGGCAGTTCCGCTTCCAAGACGCTCAGGAGTTGGTGTCTTATCTCGGTCGGCTGGGCATTTCTGACCTCTATGCTTCTCCCATCTTTATGGCGCGGCGGGGTAGCCCTCACGGCTACGACGTTACTGACCCGACACAGCTGAACCCTGAGCTTGGCACCGAAGAGGATTTTAGCGCTCTTACCGGAGAACTGGGGCAGCAAAATATGGGACTGCTCCTTGATATTGTCCCTAACCACATGGCAGCCAGCCAGGAAAATCCATGGTGGCGGGATGTGCTGGATAAGGGGCAAAATTCACCGTTCGCCGCATTTTTTGATACGGATTGGTTAGATTTTAGTGGCTCAAAGGTCAAACCAACCGGTCACCGGCGTTTTTTTGACATCGGTGATTTGATTGGCATTCGTGTTGAAGACCCCCGGGTATTTGAAGCGACCCACTCTCTGGTCTTTCGTCTTACCGCTGGCGGTCAGGTCACTGGACTGCGGGTTGACCATATTGACGGGCTCTACGACCCTCTAGAGTATTTATTGAGGTTGCAACAACACATTACGCCACACTTAGAGGAAACGGGGGTGAGCCTGGGCTTTTATATAGTGGTGGAGAAGATTCTAACTGGTGACGAAGTTTTGCCACCAGAATGGCCTGTGTCCGGTACTACCGGATATGACTTTGCCAACATGTTAAACGCCCTCTTTGTGGACAGCGGGGGGGCGCAGGCTTTGGATGAGATTTACTTTCGCTTTACCGGTTCACGGGTGTCTTTTAATCGTGTGGTATATGAGAAAAAGAAGCAAATCATCGAGGAATTATTCCCCGGCGAAATAAAGGCACTGGGGCAGCACCTGGCTCACCTGGCTTACCAGAGTGGTCTTGCCGCTGACCTCTCCCTCGAAAAACTAACGAAAGCTGGTACTGAGGGTACCGCCTGTTTGCCCGGCTAC
>CAZMZA010000125.1:0-4119 GCA_964570635.1 uncultured Dehalococcoidales bacterium | reverse complement strand
ATGGTAACCTCTACCGAATTTACATGTCTGGAGCCGCCTCATTTGCCCTGGGGCTGGCGTTAGCCCTTCCTCATAGAAGGGTCATTTGTCTGGATGGGGATGGCAGCTTACTTATGGGACTCAGTATTCTCCCGGCCATCGGCAATCAAAACCCCGCTAACCTATTGCTTGTTGTCCTTGACAATAAACTTTACGAAGCAGCATCGGCGGATAAAGTCCCGACCTTCACCGCTGGCTCAGCTGACCTGGCCCAAATTGCCCGGGGAGCCGGGATTGCCAGTGCCAAAGTAGTGACAGCACTACCAGAGTTTGACCGGGCCATTGACGAGGCTTTTCAGGCAAATTGTGTGAGTTTGATTGATGTCAAGGTAGAGAGACCCCTATCTGAGCCGGTGCGACTACCCCAATTGATATTGATCACATAGAAAATAAGTACCGATTTATTCGCTATATCGAGAGGACAGAGCATATACAGATCATTAAGCCACAGAAGGTCTAGGTAGGTAACAGTGGCGGCGAAGAGAATTAAAGGACTCTGTCTAATCAGGCGGTAGTGAAGTCTCTATGATCTTAGCATAAGGAGGGAGGATGGCAGGCTATACTGCTAAATTTCTGAGGATAAACCTGTCTACCGGGAAAATAGGGAGGGAGTGTGTTGACGAATCGGCCATGATGAATTTCCTTGGTGGGCGGGGCTTCGGAATTAGTTACCTCTATCAAGAACTGCCGGCCAATACCGACCCCCTGGGCGAGCATAATAAACTACTACTGCTTGGGGGGGTCCTGACGGGAACCAATGCTCAGTCAGTCTCGCGATGGATGGTATGCACTAAGAGCCCGTTGACCGGCGCCTATGCCCGCTCTGTGGCCGGAGCCGACTTTGGTGCCTGGCTGAAATTCGCTGGCTATGACTTTATTCTTGTCGAGGGGGAGTCGGAGAAACCAGTCTATTTGCACCTGACCAGTGATGAATGCAAGATACATGATGCCAGTGACCTCTGGGGCAAGAACACTGAGGAAACCCAGGGCTGCCTGTGCCAACGCTATGGTGGAAATACCCGGGTAGCCGGCATTGGTCCGGCGGGGGAGAGCCTGGTGAAATATGCAGCTATTGTTACTGGCAAGAGAACCGCCAGTCGTTGCGGTGTCGGCACAGTAATGGGTGCTAAAAAGCTCAAGGCAGTAGCCATCAACGCGGAAAGAAACGTCATACTCTATGAGCCGGTTGGTTTCAGGCAACTGGTCAAAGAGCAAATTGAATCAAACCGGGCCAGCAAGAGCTATCAGCACCACCGGGACATGGGGACAACAAATACGCAGGATGTCGCTAACCGGCTCGGGATATACCCGGTGCGGAATTTCCGCTATGGGCAGCAGCCTGACCATGATAAGTTAACAGGCCAAAAATACCGCAAGTTTAGAACTGGCGATTTCGGTTGCTATAGCTGCTCAGTGCGGTGTGGCAAGAGACATTTTGTTCCTGATGGCCCCTATGCTGGAGTGCGCAGTGAGGGGCCGGAATACGAGACTATCTGGGCATTTACCGGTCCCATAGATAGCACTAACATTGAAGCTACTATAGCTGCCGACCGGTTGTGTGACGACCTGGGGCTAGATACAATCAGCACCGGGAACTGCATTGGCTTTGCTTACGAACTCTATGAGAAGGGAATCCTTACTAAAAAGGACACCGAGGGGCTGGAGCTTACCTACGGTAATCATGCGACAATGATAGCTCTCATCAAGAAGATAGCGCTGCGGCAGGGCCTCGGCGACATACTGGCTGAAGGCTCAAGGCAAGCCGCGGTCACTATCGGCGGCGGGGCTGAAGCCTGTGCTATGCAGGTAAAAGGGCTGGAGCTACCCGGTTATGAACCCAGAGGGACAAAGTCTATGGGCTTTAACTACGCTACCTCCAACATCGGTGCCAGTCACTGCTATGGCTATGCCCGACAGGAGGTTTTCGGGGCAACTGTACCCAGGATGGTAGACCGCTTTAGTGAGGCGGAAAATGCGGATATAGTGGTTTACAATCAGGATTCCACCGCCATGAGCGAGGTGGGCATCGTCTGTGCCTTCACCAGAAACTGGCCATGGTTCTCTCCCCTCTTCGGTAAGATGCTGGCTGCCGTCACCGGCATTGACCAGTTTGCCGACAATGAATACCTGTCGCGGGTGGGGGAAAGGATTGTCAATCTGGAGCGAGCATTCAACGTGCGTGAGGGTTTCCGCCGCCAGCAGGATGCCCTGCCGCCAAGGATGCTCAGTGAGCCACTCCACACGGGGGAAGCCCCCGGGGAAGGGCAGACGATCAGAGAGCAGGAACAATTCCTGGACCGGTACTATGAATGTCGTGGCTGGACAGGGGACGGCATACCCTCTCCCCGGAAATTGAATGACCTGGGGCTTGACTACGTGGTAAAGGATATGCTTGCCGCGGCCGGTAAGCCATAAGAAGACAGATTATATACAGGCCACATCTTAACATCAAGTTGCCCAGTCAGGTCACTGAGTCTTAATCTTGGCAGGCTGATGCATTCCCGCTTTACGCACTTTGACTCTGACGGCGGTTTCAATATTCATACTTACCGGGTCAACGTGCCTCCGGTCTATCTCCATTAGAATATCGAAGTTAGTCCCCTTGTCCCGGGCAATTGGTAATCCCTTTGCCCAGTGACCACTACAGGCAGCGATACCCATTGTCTGAGGATGCTGACCTTCCATCAGTTTCAGTGTGCCCTGCACCTTACGCCCGGAAATAGATTCTATCTCCACTATATCGCCATCCTTGAGTCCCTTCTTCACGGCAGTGTCCCGGTTCATCGTAATATTATAGGTGTAGGGATTCATTCGGCTGGCCTCGTCCAGCCACGGCTGCTCCATGGTGGTTGACCCGGTGTGCAGGATATCACGGTAGGAAAAGCAGTATAAATCGTACTCAATATCATCTACCCGGTGAATGGAACAAGGCACCCATGAAATGAACGGCGTATACTGGCTACAGTCAAGACCAAGCCCGACTTCCTCATTGATTTCCCTGAACTTCTCTCCTATGTCTACCACATGCTCAAGGTAGATTGGCGTCCTGGCGTCTACGAAATATCTCCAGTAGGCTTCCTCTATCTTTTTAGGCCACCGCATGAAGCCGTGCTCCTTGAACCAGTCCCAATCATGCTGGGGACCGAACAGGTTCTTCACCACCCTGTCAGCTAGCTGCCCCATATTGAACCTGTCTGCCGCACCAAAGCGGTTATCTCCGTTAAGGCCAAAGACCTTGTTCATAAGGTCGTTAAGTTCTTCTTTCTTACCTAACCTATCCATCAATTCCCACATGACTTCCACATAGCTCCTTCTGCCGCCTAGTGGCTTTACCACTGGCTGCAGTATGTGATAGCACCAGTCCTCAGTCCCAAAAGGATAGTTGAAGTTTTGCGCCTCGGCTTCCAAAATGCTGGCTTGTTCCAGATAACAAGTGTCGGGTAGCACTATATCTGCGAAACCCTCTGTTAGCTCGGTATTGAACAGTTCAAAGGCAACAGTAAAGGGGATCTTTTTTAGAGCCTCAGCTATTGAATCACGATTGGCGACACTCATGGGCAGGTTACAACCATAAACAACCATCATCTCCGGCCGGTATGACAACCCTACCTTTTGCCATATCTCTTCCTGGTCAGATGAGTAAAAACTAAAACAGGATAGACCCAGGGGGAATAAATCCTTTAACGTTGCCTCCTGACGAAGCTCAGGTGAATGCGGTGGCCATGGGCCAATTCCCCGGGCTTTCTGTAGCTGGTCTATCTTTGGTGGCCAGCTAGCTGTGCCCATGGGGCCGAAGTTGTGGACTTCCAGAAGGCCGTCAAGCCCGGCATGTGGAGACCAGCCGATCTTGCCGGTTGCGGGATAACCCAGGCCTCTGGCTGGCCAGCCCAGTGTTCCGCCGGGCACGTCACAGGCGCCCACTATCTGATTAAGCAAAGACACGGCAAAGCAGGTATGCATGGAATTCTCGTGTCCCTCACCACCCCGGAAGATAACCGCGGAAGCTGGCCGGTAGGGCAACTGCTGCCCATCAATAGTGATGGTGCTGCCTATCCTGGCCGCTTGGGCAAACTCAACAGC
>CAZMZA010000124.1:0-4188 GCA_964570635.1 uncultured Dehalococcoidales bacterium | reverse complement strand
CCAGCACCTGCAGCCTCACAGGGGTCTCGGGCCAGATAACTTACCCGAGAGCTTTAAACAGTTGGTGTGCGGAGAGGCGGTTTCACCAGCTTGGTTGATGAAGTTATTGCCTGCCGCCTATGGCTGAATAAAGGACGACGCAGGAAAGACGGCACGTCTAGCTCCTCTTCACTCTTCAGGCCCTTAAGGAATTGGTTAAGTTCCTCTTCACGGCTGACCCCAGGCAGTCCCGCCGTGGAAGCAAATCCGGTAGCGATCAGGGTAATTCTAACGTCCCTGTCCATGTTGGGGTCATGAGCCACGCCGAAGATGATATTAGCCTCAGGGTCCACAGCTTCCTTGATAACCTCGGCCGCTTCGTTGACTTCAATCAGGGTAAGGTTGGCACCGCCAACAACGTTGAATAGGACCCCCTTCGAACCATCGAGAGAGACATCAAGCAGGGGGCTGGCTAAGGCGTCCCTGGCGGCGTCAGTAGCCCGGTTTTTGCCGGAACCGATGCCGATGGACATCCACGCCGGACCAGCGTCCTTCATTACTGCCTTGACGTCGGCAAAGTCAAGGTTAATCAGCCCGGGGACAGTGATGACCTCAGAGATAGCCTGAACGCCATGTCTCAGCACATCGTCGGCCATTCTAAAGGCGTTATCCACATTTGTTTGCGCGTCACACAGGCTAAGCAGGCGGTCATTAGGGATCATAATCAGGGTGTCAACCTTGGTCAGTAGATTGACAATGCCTTGCTCAGCTACCTGGCAGCGGTGGACGCCTTCAAAGGTGAACGGTTTGGTAACTATGGCGATAGTGAGGGCTCCGCTTTGTTTTGCCATCTCGGCGATAACTGGGGCAGCGCCGGTGCCAGTGCCACCGCCCATACCAAGGGTAATAAATACCATGTCGGCACCGGCAATGATTTCGGCGAGTTCATCGCGGCTTTCTTCGGCTGCTCTCTGACCTAGGGCATGGTCACCGCCTACGCCCAGTCCCCGGGTAAGCTTTTCTCCGAGCTGAATACGGGATGGGGCCTCGGTAACGGCTAGAGCCTGGGAATCAGTATTCATAGCGATGAACTCAACGCCTTGGATTGCCTCTTTTACCATACGGGTTATAGCATTAGAGCCGCCGCCACCAAGACCGATGACCTTAATCTTAGCTGGGTTAGGGACAAAACTTGTTTTTGCCATCTCCTCCTCCTTTTTGCTACTTATTGACGTTTTAGCGTTTAGCTAAAAAGATACTTAATTCGTGACATCAAGCGCCGTAGGCTACCGCCAAACCAGCCGGTTTTCCAGTTTGACGTGCCTTCGTGCTTGCTTCCCCAGAGCAGAAGGCCAACGCTGGTAGCATGGGCTGGGTCACGCAGGGCGTCAGCGATACCATGCATGCCGGTAGGTATGCCCACTCGGACCGGGAAGTGCAGCACTTCTCGCCCCAGTGCTTCTATGCCGGATAAGTTGGAGCAACCACCAGTGAGTACCAGACCAGCCGGGACCAACGTCTCATATTCAGTGTGGGGTAGCTCAAGCAGAATAAGCCTTAGTATTTCCTCAACTCGAGCCCGGATAATGTCGCACAGGTCCTGATAGGAGACGCCGTGCCCGTCCTGTGACATTGCTGCTTGAGTGTCCATCCTGCTTTCGTAAACAGGCATGACACTGCCGTACCTCTTCTTCATCTCCTCAGCTACATCGAAGGGAAGCCCCAGGCCGATAGCCACATCTCTGGTGATTTGATAGCCGGCCACAGGTAGAATAGAGGTGTGCCAGATGCTTCCATCTTTGAAAACAGCAATATCGGTAGTACCGCCGCCTATATCAGCCAGTATGATGCCCATCTGCTTCTCGTCCTCAGTCAATACTGCTTCACTGCTGGCTAGAGGTTCAAGGACGAGGTCCTCGATGTCTATGCCAATACTCCGAATACACTTTACTAGATTCTGGACAGAGGTTGATGCAGCAGTAATGATGTGTGTTTCCACGTCCAGTCTGAAGCCATGCATCCCTATGGGGTTCTTGACTCCTGGCTGACCGTCGACGGCGTAACCTCGGGGAATGACGTGGAGCAGCTTTCTGTCGTTAGGGACTTTGATGCTACGGGCACATTGCAGTACGCGTTTCAGGTCATCTGAGCGCACCAATCGGTCGTTGCGAGTGATGGCTACTACCCCTCGGTTATTCAATGAGCTAACATGCCTGCCGGTGACACCAACATAGGCAGATTCTACCTTAGTGCCGCTGGATTGCTCGGCTTTGCTCACTGAGTCGCGGATTGCCTCCCTGGCATCGTTAATGTTGACCACGAGGCCTTTGGCTAGGCCTTTAGCCGGAGTGATACCCACGCCGATAACTCTGACGGTGCCTCCATTATCCACATCAGCTATGGCAGTGCATACCTTGGTGGTACCAACATCGATAGAAGTTAAAGTAGTCCGCTTATTCATACCTCCTCCTTATTAGATAGATTCCTCGTCGTCCTTTAAGTATTTCATAGTCACATTTTTCAACCTCCTGTTTGCCTTCTCAGAAGGTCTGCATCTGGAGGGCTAGAAAAGTTCTTCGGAGTCTTTCTGCTACAACCGGTCTTCTCCATCCCCTGGCTTCGACCACCGCACAAGAGCCAAATGTTTCGGTCGGCCTACGTTGCTCATTCTGACCAAAAAGGCGCTCAGCTGCCCGCAACTTGGCACTACGGCTTCGGGGATTAAGCTCAATTTCTGCCTGAGTGGGAGTAATGACTTTCCTGGTGATTACCCTCAGGCTGGCTTTATGCTGGCAAACACAGATTGGTGTGTCTGGAGGGCAGATACAGTCCTTGGCTTCTCGTTGCATAAACTGCTTCACTATGCGGTCTTCTAGGGAGTGATAGCTGATGACAACCAGCCTGCCTTCAAGCCCGAGGAGGTTGATAGCCTGTCTCAGGGCTGCTTCCAGATTCTCAAGTTCTCGGTTAACGGCTATTCGCAGCGCCTGGAAAGTCTTCGTGGCGGGGTGGATTCTATCTCGTCTGCCTCTAACTACCTGCTCAATGATGTGAGCTAACTGAGAGGTAGTCTTGATGGGGCGTTGTTGCGTGATTCGGCGTGCTATCTGCTGGCTGTGTCTTTCCTCCCCGTAGGTTCGTATTAAATTGGCCAGTGCCGTTTCAGAGAAGGTGTTAATAATATCCGCGGCGGTAGTATCCTGGCTGGCGCTGAGGCGCATATCTAGAGGGGCATCGTGCTGGAAGCTGAAACCACGTCCGTCACCATTGAGCTGGAGCGAGGACAGCCCCAGGTCAAACAGAATGCCGTGCACCGGTAAGAAGTCGTACTTAATGCAGATAGCCTCTAGGTCGGCGAAGTTTTCATTGACGAAAAGGACTGAATCACCGTAGGTTTCAAGGTTGACTCTAGCCATCTCTATGGCTTTGGAGTCGGCGTCAATGGCCAGTAGTTGCCCGCCCGGTGAGCTTTCCCGCAAAATGGCGGCAGCATGCCCGCCACCGCCCACAGTGCAGTCAATATAGCGTCCCCCTGGCTGAACGGCCAGGGCCTCTATAGTCTCATTAAGCAAGACCGGAATATGCATCAGTGCCTCTCCAGGCTTTCTATGATTTGCCATGCCTGCTCTTGGCTGGTGGCCTTCTCTGACTGCCACTGGTTTTTATCCCACAGCTCAAAGTAGGTATTGGCGCCGGCCACAATTACTTCAGACTCAATTCCGGCGTGTTCTCGCAACGAGGTGGGGAGTGCTATCCTGCCTTGTCCATCGAGCATTTGGTGGAAGGCAGTAGCAAAAAGAGCGCGGTTGAGCCTTCTTAACTTACTGGGTGAGACGGAGCCGGTGGTAAGGGTCGTGGCTATCTTATTCCACTCGGATACCGGATAGGCGACAATACATTCCTCTATCCCCGGGGTTAATACCACGCCCTCCCTGAGTTCTCTCCTGAACCGGGGCGGGATGGGAACCCTGCCCTTGTCATCAATCTTGTACTCAAATTCACCAAAAAACATAGGCCCGGCCTTTGATTACCCCCTAATTCACCACATCTCACCACTTCTTACCATTTTAAAGCACAGTTACCCCGTTTTGTCAAGTCTTTTCTAATAAATTTGTTTAAATTGACCGATTCTCCTATAGAATTTGGCTGTGGGGCTTAAATATGGTAAAATGTCATTTGTTCTGAAAAGGTGGTTATGATGCTCAGAGT
>CAZMZA010000123.1:0-4202 GCA_964570635.1 uncultured Dehalococcoidales bacterium | reverse complement strand
CTTCTAGCCAATAAGGGCTTATTTGAGGGACTGAAGGGAGCGGAGATTACCGGTTACGAGATTCACATGGGGCAAGTCAGAAGCCAGAATCATGTGCCGGTATTTCAGGTCGTAGAGACGCCTCAAGGGAAAGCCAATTACTTTGATGGAGCAGCCAGCGATGACTGTCTCATATTCGGCAGTTACATTCACGGTCTATTTCACAATGTTAATTTCACCCATACCTTATTGAACCGGTTGTGGCAACTCCGGGGATTGCCGGTAGCCGTAACGGTACCACTGAACAAAGATAGGCAGTATGATGAGTTAGCCAGGATAGTCAGGCAAAACCTCAATATGCGACAAGTCTACAAAATAGCCCTGGGGAGGGAGTATGTCTGAAGAAACCAACAAGGGTCTAATTCAAGTATACACCGGTGATGGCAAAGGCAAAACTACCGCTGCTCTAGGTCTCGCCATAAGAGCTGCAGGACACGGAATGAGAGTAGGCTTTATCCAGTTCTTGAAAAGTGAACCCTGTGGTGAGCACTCGTTCGTGTCCCGATATCATCCCTTTGAGATAGTCCAGATAGGCACCGGGGATAGCTTCACTAAATCCTGGGAAGAGCTAAACGAAGAGGCGCAGCGGACTTTAGCCTATGCCGAAGAACAGATGCTAAGTGGCCGGTACGACTTGCTCATCCTAGATGAGATTTTCGTCGCTATCCGCAAAAGTCTAATCAGTACCGGGCAGGTCCTTGACTTACTAGAGAAGAAGCCAGGTTCAGTTGAGCTAATTTTGACCGGGCGATATGCCCCTCTAGAAATAGTGCATCGAGCTGATTTAGTCACCGAGATGCATATGATTAAACATCCTTTTAACCAAGGAGTTGCCGCACGACGCGGTATTGAATACTGATAAAGGAGCACTAAGCATGAGGGATTCTCTTGACAAAGTACTACAAGAAATAAAGCCACTGGATGAGTCGGCAATGGCAGCTGCCCGGAGCCGGCAGGATGCTTTAACCAAGCCACAGGGCAGCTTGGGCAGGCTGGAGGATTTGTCTGTTCAACTGGCTGGAATTCAGGGCAAGCCCATTCCGCAAATCAAGCGTAAAGCCATTATCACCATGGCTGGTGACCATGGCGTGGTGGCGGAAAAGGTGGGCAACTGGCCTCAGGAGGTTACAGCGCAGATGGTCTATAATTTCCTTAATGGCGGCGCTGGCATAAACGTGCTCGCTCGTCATGCTGGCGCCAGGGTTGTTGTGGTTGATATGGGAGTGGCAACAGAACTAAAACCTCATCCCCAGCTTTTGTCACGGAAGATGGCCTACGGCACGAAGAATATAGCCCTGGGCCCGGCCATGACCAGAGAGCAGGCCATAAAGACCTTGGAGACTGGAATTGAGGTTGTGACCTCCGAGGTAAGTAAGGGCCTGGACATTATTGGTACCGGTGACATGGGGATTGGTAACACTACTCCTAGCAGCGCTATCTGTGCGGTTATGACAAAAAGACCGGTGGCGGAGGTTACTGGCAGGGGCACGGGCATAACTGATGAGCAGTTGGCCCACAAAATAGGGGTGGTAAAGAGTGCTTTGGCGTTGAATCGTCCTGACTCCAGAGACCCGATTGATGTGCTGACGAAGGTCGGTGGCTTTGAGATTGGCGGGCTGGCCGGGGTGATGCTCGGCGCGGCAGCATATCGCATCCCGGTGGTTATTGACGGATTTATCTCCGGCGCCGCTGCACTTATAGCCACCGCTCTGTCACCGGGGCTTAAGAACCACCTTATCGCCGCCCATGTATCAGCTGAGACTGGTCACGGATTGCTGCTTAAGCACCTCGGGCTTGTGCCTCTGCTTGATTTGGGGATGCGGCTGGGCGAAGGCACCGGGGCAGCACTGGGCATTTTTCTCGCTGAAGCAGCGACCAGAATTCTGGGCGAAATGGCGACCTTCTCCGAAGCCAGCGTATCGGAAAGGAGCAGCTAGTTGGGTCTATTAGCCGCCTTGCAATTTCTCACTATAATACCTGTCAAGCGCAGTTTTAGTGTTGAGCAAGTTGGGCGTTCTACAGGTTACTTCCCGGTTGTGGGCATTATCATCGGGCTTATTCTAGCGGCGCTGAATTATCTACTGAGCCTGGTTTTACCACCAAGCGTGGTTAATGCACTCCTGGTGGTCTCGCTGGCGGTGCTCAGTGGGGGGCTTCACCTTGAGGGCTTGGCCGATACTTGCGACGGCCTAGCTAAGCACGGGACGCCGGAGGAGAGATGGCAGGTAATGCATGATAGTCGTGTTGGTGGGGTCGGCGTTATCGGTCTCGCCCTTGTTTTGCTGGTCAAATATATTTCGCTTAACAGCTTGCCCCAAAGTTTGATAATGTTTACTTTGGTGACAACGCCGGTCATCAGCCGATGGACGATGGTTTACGCTATTTTTGCCTACCCCTATGCGCGAGCGTCGGGGCTGGGCAAGGCGTTCAAGCAGGCAACAGGCCGGTGGCATTTTTTGTTGGCGACGCTCGTTGCTCTGGTACTGGCAGCCGCCTTATTAAAGTTAGCCGGGCTGTTCATATTATTTGTCGTCTGGCTGTTAACGACAGCGATGGCCATTTACTTAAAGCGGAGATTCGCCGGACTTACTGGCGATACATATGGGGCGATAAATGAGGTAGCTGAGTCCGCCGTCTTCATTTTGCTCAGCCTGCTGGCCTATAAGCATTGGTTGTTTTAGCCTCGGAGGTAAATCTGACTGAAAGGAGCTAATCATGTCCGACGCATTTGTTAGTTGGAGTGGTGGCAAGGATAGTTGCCTAGCCTGCTATCGTGCGATTGCCTCAGGAATAAGAGTTCGATACCTGTTGAATATGGTAACAGAGGACAGGCGATGGTCACGAAGTCATGGGCTTTCTGCAGAGCTATTGCGGGTGCAGGCAAAGGCTCTCGGCATTCCTCTGGTTCAGCAACGGACGACAAGGGCTAGTTATGAAGCTGAATTCAAGAATATGCTTCTGGCTTTCAAGCAAGAGGGGATAACCTTGGGCGTATTCGGCGATATCGACTTCAACGAGCACCGGCAGTGGATTGAGAGAGTTTGCTCCGCAGGAGGCGTCACACCCCATCTTCCCTTATGGAGACAGAACCATGAAGAGATACTTAAGGACTTCATTCGTTTGGGTTTTGAGTCAGTGATAGTTGCCACCAGGGCCGACCTGCTGGGCGAGGAATGGTTAGGACGAAAGATTGGCCCGGATTTTGTTGCCGATTTAAGTAAATTGGGGAACATCACGCCGTGCGGCGAAGCTGGCGAGTACCATAGCTACGTCATAAACGGGCCTTTGTTCCGCAGGCGCATAGAAATTCAGGAAGCACGCAAAGAGTTGAAAGACGGCCACTGGTTCCTCAGGATTGCCAAATGCGAACTGAAGCCTAAGCGTAAGGTGTCAAAGGGGCAAGGATGAAAAAGGCCATTCTGATTATTGGTGGTGCGCGTAGCGGCAAGAGCCGCTTTGCTCAAGAGCTTGCCCGGAAATTTGGCGGGCAGGTGCTCTTTGTCGCGACGGCAGAGGCAGGCGACCCGGAGATGCATCAGCGCATTGAGAAGCATAAGAAAGGAAGGCCATCTGACTGGCGTACCCTTGAAGTTACCCACCATGTAGGCAATTGGATTGAGCAGGAAATCGGCAAGGCTCAGGTCGTGGTTGTGGATTGCGTCACTCTGCTGGTGAGTAACATCTTCAGTCAGTACAATGACCAGACTCTGGAGCGGATTGAGGAATCAGTTCTGGAAGAACAGGTGATAGCTGAAATCAGCGAGCTGTTAGAGTGCGTGAAGAAGGTCGATACCAGCTTTATTATTGTGAGCAATGAGGTTGGACTGGGCCTTGTGCCAGGTAGCAAGGTGGGCAGGCTATACCGTGACCTCCTTGGTAAAGCCAATCAGATGCTAGCGCAGTGTGCGGATGAGGTTTACCTGATGGTTGCGGGCTTGCCAATGAAAACAAAGCCCCTTGATAAGCCTTAGACACTTTTCGGCAATTCAGCCTTTCCTCACTTTTCAGGTGTGATGCCAAAATGCTTGAGCGACTGCCCAGAAGGTCGCGGCTTATCTGTTCGCTGTAATGACCGTTGTCCTGAATGCGCGGTTTGTTACACATTTACTCAAAAGGTGTGATTGAAGTAGATTGCCCAAATTGGTAGGTAAAGTAAAGTCAAC
>CAZMZA010000122.1:0-4265 GCA_964570635.1 uncultured Dehalococcoidales bacterium | reverse complement strand
GTATAGGCTATACCTACCGCTCCCGTGAGATGTACAACTATTATCTTGAATCTTCTTCTTTTATGGCAATCAACTATATTGTCCGTGTTAGTCCCTTTTCTGAAGAAGAGGTAAGAAAGCTTCTCGGGGTGGTGGGTGGTCAGGGGCTAGAGAAATATACCGAAAAGGTTTACCGGGATTACGGAGGCCAGCCATTCCTAACTCATATAGCGGCCACATTATACAGCAATCAGGGGTTACGTCAGAAAGTTCAGGATGAGTTGGCTAAGAGAAGCCGAGTTGTAGACGAAGACAATCTTGGCAAGAAAGTTCTGGAAGAAATCTTTAATCGTGCGGTCAAGCGTGAAGACCAATTTCGTTTTCATCTCGATCGGGTGATGAATGAGGTGCTTAAAGAGGAAACTATACGGCAAACATTTAAGCCTATCTGTAGTGAAAGGCGATCGATTCCTTCTCGCCACCAACAAGAATACGAATATCTTATGGATGCTGGACTAACTAAAGAGGTCGAATCTAAAGGAAAATGGCATTACGAGCCTACGTCAAGGCTGTACCGGGAAGTTGGGAAACTTTTGCTTTAATAGAGGGAAACAGGTATGAAGGCGCTTTTTCAGGTTGGCGGTCCCGTCCCTCCCGAAGGATATATCTATGTATCCCGGTCAGTGGATGAGCGTTTTCGGGAGTTAGTGCTGCAAGATAGATGGTTCCACATAGTTGGTGCCCGGACCATGGGTAAGACCAGTTTGGTGTTCCGACATATGCGGTGGTTGGCACAGGAAGCAAAGACACAACTAGCTTACGTGGATCTGCCAGGGCATGTCGGGAAGCCGGAAACCCTTAAGATGTGGCTGGAGAGCTTAGGGCGCCATTTGGCGAAAGAATTGAACATGAAAGAGAATCAGGCTCTATTAGCGTTACGGAAGAGTAGTGAAGTGGGTTCGGCCAGTCTTTTCCAACTTCTTTTCGAGCCCATTCTTTCCTTTGCCCCATCTAAGGTTTTGGTAGTCCTGGACGAAGTGGACTCTATTAGTGGTTGTGAATATTTCCAAGAGATTATCCTTGGGCTAAGAGGACTACATACCGCTCGCTGGAGCTTCCCGCTCCTGAACAAGCTAATTATATGTTTCGTAGGACTTAAGCCCATCTACGAGTGGGGCAATGTAATGGCGGGCTCAGGCTCTCCATTTGGAGATACAGTGTTGCTGGAAGATTTCCCCCAAGATGACCCCAAGG
The DNA here is from genome assembly GCA_964570635.1 of uncultured Dehalococcoidales bacterium. Classification (GTDB taxonomy): domain Bacteria; phylum Chloroflexota; class Dehalococcoidia; order Dehalococcoidales; family CAYYQY01; genus CAYYQY01. The sequence continues at coordinate 3,032 of CAZMZA010000122.1, read as the reverse complement.
CGATTTCTGAGATAGCGCAGGGGCTTTCGGATGAAGCTCAGGACCCCATAGGGACTGTAACTCGTATTCTCCACTATACTGGTGGCCAGCCATACCTGACGATGTACCTAGCCGACCAAGCAGTCTCCACAGGTATTGAAACTCCTAATGGCATAGATAGCCTGATGAAGCGCTTCCTAGCACGCCAAAAGAAGTGTCCGGATGGCTTAATTGATTTGATCGAGCGTTTTTGTCTGGATGCGCCTGATGCCTGGGCTGCTCTTTCCAATTACCGTGGGCTAATAGCTGGCAAGGAGGACGCGTGGTCGGCCGGGGCGCCCGGTGCCGACCTGTTGACTCTCTCAGGTCTCTGCAGGTTATCCAAGGATGGACGGTTGGAGATAAAGTGCCGCATCTTTGAGGAATACTTTAACGACGCTTGGGCGCAGCAGATGCTTTCTGAGGTGGGCACCAGAACCCTCCAGCCACGGAGCAGGCCGATCACAAGAAGCACGAGTAGAATCTTTGTCTTCAATACCGGGGGAACCATCGGCATGGTGAGGCGAGGGGATAAAGTCGCTCCCCCGGAAAATCCGGAGGAGTTTCTCAAGAACTATCCACGTATACTGGAACTGGCTCAGGTTGACTTTGAACAGCTTTTCTGCCTAGATAGCGTGAACGTCTATCCTTCCCAATGGGAGGCTATCGCTAGGGCAATCTACGAGAAGCGCAACAAAGGGTACAAGGGTTTCGTGATAGCCCATGGTACTGATACCATGGCCTTTACCGCCTCAGCGGTAGCCTATGCATTGGGGCGGAATCTCCGGTTCCCGGTAGTTTTCACTGGTTCCCAATTACCACACGACGTGGAGCATGGTGATGCACAATCTAACCTGTACCGGGCGTGTATGGTAGCTCTACAACCTATTCCTGAGGTGGTCATCTGCTTCGGGGAATACGTGTTCCGCGCGGTGCGGACACAAAAAAAGGCGGAGGAGCGGTTCGACGGCTTTGAATCGCCTAATTATCCACCACTGGCATATATCACAGAAAAAATAGACTACCGCTCCAACTTATTCCGACCTTTGCCTAAGAAACCCGGAGATATTGAATTACGCAGCCAGTTTGTCTCCGGGGTGCTCCAGATCAGCCTGTATCCTGGTCTCCTGCCGACACTTTTTGAAGGGACACTGGGAATGAGGCGAGATGGCGATGAGCCTCTGTGCCGGGGGGTAATCCTCCAGACATCGGGGGCAGGCAATGTGCCTACCCGAGAACCGTATTCTTTTCTCCCCTTTATAGAGAAGGCAGTACGGCTGGGCATTCCAGTACTGGTGTCCAGCCAATACCCCGGCAGCCGGCCTACAGATCCTCGCTTTCAAACGGCAAGCTTGCCAGTTCAGGCAGGCGCTATTGCCACTGGCAACATGACCTCTGCTGCTGCCGTCACCAAATTTCACTGGGTATTGGGACAGGTAGAGGAGGAGGTTAAGCAACAGGGACTCTCACCTAAAGAAGAAATTGAAATGGTACGACAACTGATGCAGCAGGACTACGTTGGCGAGGTAGATCTAATAAAGGCCACGTAACGACCACAGCGAAAGGATGGTGGTTTATGGTTACGAAAGAGGTAACAAACAAAGGCGTACTAGTTATATATACGGGCGGTACTATCGGCTCTGCACCACGAGACCCTGACCCGGACAGTCCCCAAGTGGTGGTGTCATGGGAACGCTTGAAAAGCGAAACACCGGAAATTCAAAGGCTGCCATTCCGTGTCGACGCCTATGAGTTCCTCCCACCTCTTGATTCGTGTAACGTCGGACCAAGCGAGTGGAGTGAGATGGCAAAAGCTGTTTCCGATAATTACGATAAGTATGAGGGCTTTGTTATCCTACATGGTACTGACACCATGGTCTATACAGCCTCGGCTCTCTCTTTTATGTTACGTGAGTTAGGGAGGCCAGTGGTAATCACCGGAGCTCAACGATCCGCCATGGTTGATGTCAGGAATGACGCAACTCAGAACTTCATCACCGCCTTATTCATTGCCAATTCCGCTTACAGCGGCCTCCCGCTTATCCCCGAGGTGGTCATCTGCTTCGGGGGGCTTATCTTGCGAGGCAACCGCTCAGTGAAGCGCGACACATCTGGTTACGAGGCGTACGAGAGCCCCAATATGAATCCACTGGGTGTGGCGGGTAACAGAATCCTCATAGATGAAAAGCTCGTCCGGCCTAGGCCTGCCCCAGAGCGGCGGTTTCATGTACGTAGCAATCTAGAAACGAATGTGCTACCCATTCGAATGTATCCTGGTATTCAGAATGCGAATATCGTGCAGACTTTACTGGAGACTAAGGGCCTCAAGGGAGTGGTGGTACATGCCTATGGCTCCGGTGACATACCCACTAAGCCAGAATTCATTCAATCCTTCACAGAGGCCAGACAACGCGGCATAGTAGTGGCCGTAGTAACACAGTGTCCTAAAGGCCCAGTTGAGCTAGGTATCTACGAGACGTCCGCACAGCTACTAGAAACCGGGATGGTCGCTGCCTACGACATTACAGTGGAAGCCGCCCAGTGCAAGTTAATGAGGCTTTTGGGGGAAGAGGGCGTGTCCCAGGAAGAGGTAGAGGCCGATTTCCAGCGGAACTTAGCCGGGGAGCAGAGCGTGTCGGTATATATCACTCGTTGGCCAGTTGCAGACATTAAGTCGCTGGAGGGTCCAGCCAGCAAGTCAGAGCCCCCAAGGGAGCTTCGTATCGCAGGCCGGCCTCTAGAAGGCAGGTGGCAAGCTCGCCAGATAGGTACCGCGCTGTTGCGGTTCCGGAGAGCCCAGGTGCAAACGCCAGAAGGCGAAGACGCTCGGTTCCGGGTCTTTGTGAATCTTAATCCCGGGGAGCGCCTTACGAACGACCACCCGGGCTTTGCTGGCAGCTTTCGCAAGCAGGCGACCAATGGAACCTCCATGTTATTCTTCGATGTAACCCGAGCCCTCGCCCCTGTCGCGCAACCGCAAGAGCGCGTCCCCTTCACTATTGTACTGGATTCCG
>CAZMZA010000121.1:0-4337 GCA_964570635.1 uncultured Dehalococcoidales bacterium | reverse complement strand
GTCTAGTGTTATCATTAATTGTGTCGAGCAAAACACGCTCTATTCTGGACTTGTAACAGGGACGTAGCTTCTCAAGCTCGGCTAACATAACGAACCTGCCCAGCGCTGTAGCTGCCGCCGCCTGGACTTCCCCAGAACTGTCCTGCTCCACCAAATAAATCAGAGAGGTAATCAGAGAGGTATCCTCACTTTCGTACAGACCCTCAATAGCCTTTAACCGCACCTCGGCATCCTGGTCATAGAGACGATTCTCAAAAACGCTATCAAAGTCAAGCTTAGCATCGTCTTCAGCTAACTCAACCAGGCGATACATAATCTGACGCCGCCGTTCTTGTTCCATCTCCGCCCAGGCTTGTTCAAAGAGCTCCAACTCCCCCGGACCCAAATTTGATAGGTCAACGAGCTGCGAACTGAGCAGCGGTTTGTCACTACCAACTAGTTCAGCTATGGTTTCCTCTAGAGGCGACGGCATAATCTACTCCGCAATTCTATTCCGACTCCTCTTCCTCCTCTTGGTCAGCAGACTCCCAGATAGGCGTGGTAAAGTAGTCTATGTACTCTCCAATAGCCTCAGCCGCTACCTGCTTCATCTTCTCCCTAGCTTCGCTGGCCTGTTGTGCTAGCTCAGCCGTATCAACTTCAATATTAAGCATTTTCGCCAAAACGTCAACTATGGCCAGAGCCGCCATTGGATTCTGTACCCGCGTGGCATACATAGGTACCTCACCGAGCAAACAGACACCATTTATATCCCTCTCCTTAGCCACGCCCAGCAGTAGCCCGTTCAGCCCGGCAATCTGCAAACTGCCTCCCTGCACCAGATCATACGCCTTCAAACTTTGAGCCACCTCGTCGCTCGTAGCTACTCCCCAGACCTTTGGCTGCTCGGTATGATGAATACGGGTCAGGGCAGCAGCACAGGTATATACTCTCTTAACCTTAAACCTCAGTGCCACGTTAAGGACACAGTTAGCCAGTTCGTAGCTTTTGGCTACTGGCTGGTCGTCACCAATAAACAGTATGGTATCACTCTCGCCACCTTTATTCTTCCGGTAGTAGAACAGGCTCTGCGGGAACTGAGGCGCCTCGACCACGTTGTCCCCCACCACTACCCCAATTGGGTCAAAGAAATAGGAAGCATCTATCTCCCCCAGCTCGGTGAAATCCAGCTTCCTCTTCAAATATTTGGCCACTATGATTGATACATTGCCAACACCGGGCCAAGCTGCCAGCATGTTCGGCGAATTGAGTCTTGGTCGGGCGTATAGCTTAACTAAGTCTCTCATTTTGGCTACGCCTCTCCTGGTCGCCCGGTTAGAACTATCCCCTCAGTAAATAACTTAATCAGGTATCCGCAAAACTAAACCTGGTACTTTTCCCGTAATACTACTAAATCATTAATCATATTGCGTAGACAAGTCCTCGCTGCCGACAGCCAAAGAGCCCTCGAGGTGCTCAAATTTTTGTCAATAGTTCCCCCCTCATACTCAGCAGTAACCGCCTCAGCTTTTATTCGAGCATTTACCCCGTCCTCAAAGTCCTCCACAACCCGCTGGCATTCTGAGTCTTCCGGCACCGGCATTTTTTTCAGTTTCTCTAATAGAGCCGGTAACTCTCCTCCGGCTAAGGCCTCTTTGTATTCAGCAGGCCCTTTCCTCCAACCCGCAGTAATTCTGACAGTTATGTCATCATACTCCTGACACAAAGCTAATATCCCCAATAGCCACTGGGCCATTTCCTGTTTGTCCACCTGGCTCATTTACGACCCTTTCACCATGGCTGGCCCGGCGCACCCCTACCTAGTGGCGACCGAAAGACTGGCACAGTAAAGCGGCGGGGTGTTAAGAAAATCGCCTACCCACCTCGGCTCACTGCCAATCGCCACAATGTCGTTTAGAATCCGATAGACATTCCCCGAAACCATTGTATCCTTAACTCTACCCACTATTCTACCCTGCTCAACTTTATAACCGAGCAGGACATTGCCACTAAAATCACCGCCCAAGACGTTGGTCTGCCCGGCTCCCATGAGCTGCTCAATAACCAGCCCCTCCTTCATGTCAGCCACCATCTCATCAAAGGAGGCGTTACCGGGGGCAACAACAAAGGCGCTGGGTGACGGGGCAGGTAACCCTCCACGACTTCGGCTGCCATTACCCGTGCTCTGGGTATGAGCCAGAGCCGCAGTCTGCAAGTCGTAAAGAAAACTGGCTACTGTCCCCTCCTCGATGAGCGGGGTACGCTGGCTAGGCACTCCCTCGTCATCGAAAGGGCGACTCTGCGGGCAATAGTCAATGGTAGGGTCATCCCACAGCGATAGCTTTTTGTCGAAAACCGACTGCCCCAGTTTATCGCCTACGGGTGAAGCCCCCTCCAGAACCGCCTTACCATTGAAACCTGCCATCAGTGACGCTGCCAAAGCGCTAGCCACCCCCTGGGGAGTAAGGACTACTGGCATTGGTCGGCCGGGGGTTGAGGCCAGATTCCTGGCCAGCTCAAGCTGCCGGAGCACCACGTCGGTTACGCTCCTGGTCTCCTCCAGAGGATGACAGGAACTGGCGACTTCACCGACAAAAAGCATATCGGTATCGCGAATCAGGGTCCCCCCAACACCCAGACTGAAAGCGCCTATCCTGTAGTTTACCTGCCCGCCGCGAGAGTTCACGATTTGTACTGAGGCCACACTCCGGGTCACCTGTGCCTCGCACACGATATCTGGAGTATGACCGATAACTGTGTTTATAAGCTTTTCACCAATGTCGACCATTTCATCTATGGATACCCGTTCTATGTCGGGGTCAAAGACCTCAACCATCGGGGGTGAGGTCAGAGAAGGAAAGACAAACCTGGCTGGCATGCCGAACCGGGCAGTTTCCACCGCCATATCAACCAACTTCTGGCCATCGGTCAGCTGTGTGGTCACCGAATAGCCAACCCTACCCTGCCTGACAATGCGCAAGGCCACACTTGTGTGCTGTTTGCTCTGAATATGCTTCAGTCGGTTAGCTTCAAACAGGACAGGCGTTTCCTCGGAAGAGACCACAAAGACCTCGGCCTCCTCAGCCACCTTCCTGGCTTTAGCCAAGATGTTTTCCATTCACCGACCTCCGACCAAACACTGGCGAATTCGAATATGGGGACTGCCGTTGGCAACGGGCAGGGGCGACTGCTCCCATTTGCCACAGCCACCACCCTGGTTCATCTCAAGGTCGTTGCCTATAGCATCTATATTATTAAGGGTAGTAAACACGTTGCCGGTCAACACTACCGGGCGTACCATTTCGGCAAGCTTGCCATCCCGTATCATGTAGGCCTCACGGGCAGAGAAGGTAAACATCTCCATACTGGTGGTACCACCGTACCAGTTCCTGGCGTACACCCCTTCCTTGATGTCCCCTATTATATTATCAAAAGTGACCGGACCCGGTACAATAAAGGTATTGGTCATACGCACAATAGGTGGATAGCGATAGTTAATAGCCCGGGCATTACCGGTAGGCTTTTCCTTCATCTTAGCCGCCGTCTCCCGGGAATGGAGCCTGCCCACCAATTTGCCCTCCCAGATAAGATAGGTCTCAACCGCGGGTACACCCTCATCGTCATACTTATAGCTACCACGAAGCCCGGGGATAGCGGCACCATCAACGATATTGAGCTCGGTGCTGCCAAACTGCCTGCCCAGAGTCATAATCCGGTGCATGCGTTCGTTTTCATAAACAAAGTCCGACTCTGACAGGTGGCCGAAGGCTTCATGGACAAAGACACCGGCCAAGACCGGGTCCAGTACCACAGTGTACTCTCCACCTTTTACCTGGGGGGCAGACAACAGCTGCACAGCCTCCTGGGCTATCTCAGCTACTTCCTGGTGGAGATTCTGTATCTGGCTAAAGTCACCCCGGCTACCCACACTCAGGCCGGCCTGCTGCACATCGCCACCGTCAGTGGCTACCGCACTCAAGCGCAGCATTACATCTGCCCTTTCCTGCTCAATATAGCTCCCCAGCGAACTCAAGAAGATGGACTTTTTGTGACTATCACCATAACCAATGGTTGAGGTTCGTATCTTTGGAGTACGCCAGATAACGTCGTTGTATTCGTCCAGTAATTGCTTCTTCTCGGCTAAAGGTATGGTTACCGGGCTCGTATCCACATCACAGGGCACCGAGTCAACCACCGAATCTACTTCAGCCAGCTGGCTTTCTCCTGTGCCGGCAAACTGAGCCTGCTTTACCGCCAGTTACACCTTACCCGGGAGGTCATCGAGGTCGTTAAAGCTGACAAAGCCCCAGCCCCCCTTTACCATAGCCCGTACGTTTGCCCCTACGCTGGCTGTCCGA
>CAZMZA010000120.1:0-4337 GCA_964570635.1 uncultured Dehalococcoidales bacterium | reverse complement strand
GTTTTTATCTTAGCTGCAGCTTTACTCCCCGAAGAAGCGCTCTCAATGACATCGGGGTAAAGGGTGCCTTGAGCCAGGAAGTCAACCTTGCCCAGCTTTTTGCCTTCCTCCTCGAATACGGCGATAAATTCCTCGCCAATTATCTTGCGCTTCATCTCCGGGTCGGTTATTCCTTTCAGGCGGTTTAGGAATCTTTGGCTGGCGTCAACATAGACGATGTTCATACCCAGGTTGAGCCGAAGGACGTTGAAAGTTCTTTCCACCTCTTCGCGACGCATTAACCCGTGATTAACAAAGATGCAGGTAAGCTGGTCACCGATGGCGCGATGGATGAGGGTGGCCACTACTGCTGAGTCAACTCCGCCTGAGAGGGCACTGATGACCTTACCGTCACCTACACGCGCTCTCATGCTGGCTATGCTCTCCTCGATAAAGCTGCCTACCGTCCAGTTCCCCCTGCAGCCGCATATCTGGTAGGCGAAGTTCCTCAGTATGGTCTTCCCTTCCGGGGTATGGGCTACCTCGGGGTGAAACTGGAGACCGAATATTCTATGGTCACTGCCCATAACAGCCACCGGCGAGTTCTCGGTGTAGGCCAGGGCGGTAAAGGCTGGTGGCATCTCCTCAATCCGGTCACCGTGGCTCATCCATACCGGTGTGGTGGAGGGTAAATCGGAGAACAGAGGCGAATCTAGCTTGCTCAGGTGGAGGATAGCGTGACCATACTCACGCTTTGTTCCTGGCGTAACCTTTCCGCCGAGCTGTTTCACGAGGACTTGCATCCCGTAGCAGATGCCCAGCACCGGCAGGTGGCTTTCATAAACGTAGTCCGGAGCCAGAGGGGCGTCCGTGTCGTAAACACTGGCCGGACCGCCGGAGAGGATAAATCCCTTGGGGTTCAGTGGCTCTATCTTTTCCCACGGGGTGTCATAGGGTACCAGTTCACAGTAGACGTTGGCCTCACGTACACGACGGGCAATAAGCATGCTGTATTGTGAGCCGAAGTCAATGATAATGATGGACTCACGCTCAACCTCGGGAATAGCTTCCTTTGGCGGAGCGGGCTGCTCACCAGCAATCTCCTTGGCAATCTCCAGGTAGGTGGAGACTTCAATGTCGCCGCTGGTTGCTATTCGGCGGCTTTCATTTTGAGTTGGTTTTGTCTTGCGTTTAGCCATGCCTTACCAAAACCGTTGGGCTGAACTATAACTGGGCCATTTTCCTCCCCAGTTCGTGGCATTGTTCCAGTACCTCAGGTGAGGGTTTGCCTTTGGCCATTACCCCCTCAGCAGCCTTCTCAAACTTGAACGTACTAAACTGACAGAACTCCTCACATATGTGGTCGATGCTGGCCAGGGTTGGTTTAGACCCAACCTGCCCGATACTAAACGCAGCGTAGGGTTTGCTGCTTTCCTTTTTTCTATGAGTGATCCAGACTTGGTCAAAGAACTCCTTTAAAGTTCCCGCCAAATAGCCGAAGTTAGTGGGTGTACCAAATATACAGGCGTCACAGTTCAGGAGGTCATCCATTGTGGCTTCGGTTGCTTTTTTCAGGTTTACGCTGGCCCCAGCCGAAATTGCTCCCTCCTGGACGGCCACGGCCATAGTTTCAGTATTCCCGGTTCGAGATTCATAGACGATTAACAGGTTTTTCATTGATGGCTACCTCCAATTATACATTAATGGTGGCTGCACATGGCAGATGTTTGACAACATTATACATCTGCAACCGATTGCGAGCAATAGGAAAGTGGTTGCTTGCGGTGCCTTTAGTCATTACGGAATGCTGTGGTATACTGTGGTTGCGGGCAAAAAACGATTAGTAAATGGCAAGACAAGTGTTAGATAAGCTTCCCTTTTACACCCGGCAGCAGGTGGAGGAAGGCATTTCTATCCTCAGGCAAGGTGGAATGGTTGCCTTCCCCACAGATACCGTCTATGGCCTGGGTGCCTGGAGCGACCTCCCCTGGGCGGTGGAGCGCATATATCAGGTGAAGGGGCGACCAAGAAATATGCCCCTCCCTTTGCTTCTGGCTGACGCATCACAGATAAGCGAGGTAGCTTACCCTGTGCCGCAGACTGCCTGGCTCTTGGCCTCCGAGTTCTTACCCGGTGCCTTGACCCTGGTTTTGGGTAAGTCGGAACGAGTCTCTGATTTTGTCAGTGCTGGAGGCACAACCGTTGCCGTTCGTGTTCCGGCTCACCCCATTCCCGTAGCCCTGGCTCAGGGTCTGGGGGCGCCCATAATTGGTACCAGTGCCAATATAAGTGGTAAGCCGAGTTCTCTCACTGCCGACGAGGTCTACTCTCAGTTTGGCAAGGTTATAGATTTAATTATCGATGGCGGGCGCTGTCCGGGGGGCAAGGAGTCCACCATAGTTGATTTAACTGGAGAGGTGCCTGTAATTCTGAGAGAAGGTGCCATACCCGGAGGAGAGCTTAGGCGCGTGTGCCAGAGCATCAGGTTTAGGGAGGGTGACTGAGCGGTGCGCATTGCTATTGGCTGTGACCACAGAGGGCTGGATGTGAAGCAACTGGTTATCAAACTCGTTGCCGGGTTCGGCCATAGTTATGAGGATTTAGGCTGTTATACTGCTGACCCGGTGGACTATCCCGATATTGCCAAGAAAGTAGCTGAGGCAGTAGTCCGGGGCGGTTTTGAGCTTGGGATTCTGATATGCGATACCGGCATTGGCATGAGCATCGCTGCGAATAAGGTCAAGGGGATAAGAGCTGCCCTGTGTCACGATGCCTTCAGCGCCCGTCGGGCGCGTCAGCATAACGATGCCAATATCCTCTGTTTAGCGGCAGTGACGGAAGCTGATGCAGTGGCTGAAATAATCGATGCTTTCTCTACTTCACAGTTTGAGGGTGGTAGACACCTGTCAAGACTGAACAAGATAAGGGCCATGGAAGGTTAACGTCCTGAGCGCTCACGCGCCTCTAATGGCTGACCGTAGTGCCTCTTCTGACTCTGGGGAGGTAAGGGCTATTATCTCGTCCTCAGGCTCGATGACAGTATCGGGTGTAGGCACTTGAGGCTTGCGTTCCTTACTGATAATTAGAGACAGAACACTGTCCGCTGGTAGCGAAAGCTGCTTTATCGTTTTGCCTACTGTACTGGAATCGGGCGGGACTTTTACTTCTACAATCTCCAGCCCTTTTTCTCTAATATTTAGCAGGCGAGTCAGTGGGTGCGTGGGCACTTCTTGTTCTATGGATTCAAGAATGACGTCGGTGCTGCTTACAGTAACGTCAATGCCCAGCTTCTTAAAGATGGCCTCATTTTTGGGATTATTGATGCGGGCTATAGTGTGGGGTACATTGAACTTGTGCTTGGCCAGTTGGCAGGCGACCAGGTTGTCCTCATCGTCACCTGTTACCGCGATGAACATATCGGCCCGGCCGGCACCCACTTCAGTTAGAGTGGCTGCTTCGCAGCCATCGCCTCTAATGCAAACGCTGCCCAGTTCAGTACAAATGAACTCTCTCCTCTTGGCCTCCTTTTCCACCACGAGTACCTCATGACCCTCGTCCAGTAAGGCCCTAGACAGATAGTAGCCTACCTTGCCCCCGCCTATAATAATTATGTACATGGTTTACCTCAGTCCTCTACCTGCTGCTTCAGCATCTTGGCGAATATTGTCGTTGGGCTGAAAGCCTCTATGCCCAGGGTACTATATAAGTCGCGGCGCAGGGGGTCGTAGATACGGCAGATTATCTTGGGGACATTAAAGATGTGCTTGGCTATTTGGGCGGCCATGATGTTGCGGTTGTCTCCCTGGGTTACAACCACGAAGGCGTCTGCTTCCTCCAGCCCTGCCTTTCTCAGCACTTCCTCATCGGTGCCATCACCCAGTAGTGCGGTGCCGTTGAAGGTGGGCAGTAGCCTTCGAAAGCTGTACTCGTCAATATCCAGAATGACAATCTGATACCCCTCGCTGTCAAGTAACCCTGCTAGCTGGCTTCCTACCCGTCCACAGCCCATAATAACTACTTTTTTCATATGCATTTAAGTAGGAGGATGGTGATATAGTATAACACGGCAGGGAGCATTCTTTAGAACGTAAGGTATGGTGTTACCCAGGGTGAACTGGCCGAAACGGGTCTTGTAGCTAACACCCATCAGGATAAGGTCAGACCCTCGCTCCGCTGCTTCGTCCACAATAGCTGGTCCCGCATCGCGGGCTTGCACTAAGTCGGTTTCTATCTCGTACTCCTGTTCTTCGGCTATATTTTCTATACGGTCGAGTACATTTTCGGCCCGTTGGATTTCGGGTTCGATTTCAGCGTCCAGGGGCAGGGTACGTTTTACGGCAATAATATAGACAGCCCAA
>CAZMZA010000119.1:0-4371 GCA_964570635.1 uncultured Dehalococcoidales bacterium | reverse complement strand
GCCCTCAAGCATGCTTGATGCCTCCCTGGGCCTCCTTATTCTGGTTATTGTTCTGGCTATTGCTTTCGGTTTTGCTAACGGTTTCAATGATGCGGCTAATGCCATTGCCACGGTGATTGGTACTCGTGTCCTGTCTCCCCGAAAGGCAGTGCTGGTGGCTGGCATTTTCAACTTTGCCGGGGCGGCTACTGGTTTGGAGGTTGCCCGGACTATTGGCAAAGGGATTCTAAGCCCAGAAGTAATAACCTATCCGACAGTCATTGCGGCTCTGGCTTCCGTGGTTATCTGGACGACTATAGCCACCTACTATGGCTTGCCGGTAAGTATAACCCATGGTCTTGTTGCCGGGCTGGCGGCGGCTGGGGTGGCAGCCGTGGGGAGTGGCGCTGTGGTGTGGGGCGTCTTGGAGCGGGTCCTCGCGGCGGTGGTCACGGCTCCGCTCCTCGGCTTTCTGGCTGGTTTTACCCTCATGGTTGCCCTGTTTTGGATTTTCCGACGAAGTGTACCGGAGAGGGTGCGGGGCATCTTTAGTAATTTGCAGATTCTTTCCTCTGCCTTTGTGGCCTATAGTCACGGCAAGAATGATGGCCAGATGCCCATAGGCGTTATCGCCATGGCGCTGGTGATTTATTATAAGCAGCTTGGTCAGTTTGGGCAGGCGGCTGTGGTTTGGGACGGAATTAAGCTTGGTGGTGATTTTTGGTGGGTAGTAATTATCTCGGCTCTGGCCATTAGCTCGGGTATGGCTATCGGGGGGTGGCGGGTCATTAGAACAGTGGGGTTAAGGATTACCACTATGCGCCCGGTTCATGGCTTTGCTGCTCAGACCTCAGCCGCTTCGGTTATTGAGCTGGCTTCACATTTCGGTATCCCGGTAAGCACTACCCATTGCGTCAGTACCGCTATTATGGGGGTGGGGGCTACCCGGCGCTTCTCGGCGGTGCGCTGGGGAGTAGCGGGTAATATTGTTGCCGCCTGGATAATAACCTTCCCTGTCTGCGGGGGGCTGGCTTATGTGTTTTCCTGGCTGCTGAAAATAGTATTATAGCTCATAGAGTAATCTGCCGGGGGTTCACCCGGCACTTTTCGGCGGTAATAATGGCCTTGATATCCGATACTGCCAGGTCAATCTCGTCCTGCTTGTTGGTGACTAAATAGTCAAACCGGGGTAGTTGCTTTATTTCTTCACTGGCAGTTTTTATTCGTAGGGCTAGGTCAAAAGCGGACTCAGTGCGGCGCTCTTTGAGCCTGGCAATAATCTCTTCCATCGATGGGGATGTCAGGAAGATAAACACCGCTTGTGGTGCGATTTTCTTGATACTGGCGGCTCCTTGAATGTCAATCTTTACTATTGTGTCCTGTCCCTTGTCCAGTGCCTGTTTTACCGGCTCTTTGGGCACACCATACCAGTTGCCGTAGACATTTGCCCACTCTAATAACTCGTTGCGAGAAACCATTTCCTGGAACTTCGCTTTGGAGACAAATTTGTAGTCTATATTATCTCTTTCATTGGCTCGCTGGGGTCGTGTGGTTACGGTGGTAACATAGTTGAGCGGATAGCCTGATTCCCTCATCCGGCTGAGAACTGCATCTTTACCGGCTCCTGAGGGGCCAGAGAGAACTATGAGTAAGGGGCCCGTTTGTGGTTTGAACTCGGCTTCCTTTTCATTGTTCGTATTTTTCATCACTTTGTTCTAGCCTTAGCCCCGAGTCTCCTCGTCCCGTGTAGGCCTCGGCTCGGCTGGTTTTTAACCTGCCAGCAATAGTCTCTGGGGCTAGGGCAGACAGAATAATATGCCCGCTATCGGCAAAGACTACGGCCTTTGTTCTTCTACCGTTAGTCATATCAATTAAAAGCCCTTTGCTTCGTCCCTCTTGAATAACACGTTTGGTGGGTGCCGAATTAGGTAGGGCTATAGCAATGACCCTGTTCATGGCTACTATATTGCTGAATCCGATGTGAACCAGTTCTATTGTCATGATTATCCACCTCAGAAGATTTTAGTCTTGACTAGCAACTTGGTAGCGTCTGGCACCTCCTTTCCTGAATCATGGTTTTATAGGCCACGTGGAAATACACGCATATTGTAGCACATCTTCTGGCAGGATGTTATACCTTTATAATAATAATTTAGTAGCGGCGGAGGCTTGAAATATGAATCCTTTCGTAATTATTATTCTGCGGGCAGGATTCAAGCTACGAGTCGCTTAGCTCCACTCAGCGCCTTTTTGCCAGACTCCGGCTAGCTCTTTGGCCAGGGAACGGTGCTCAGCCTTCTCCAAGCTCGGGTCTACCTGGAAGAGTCTTATTGCCTCACTGCGGGCCAGTTCCAGCAGAGGTATGTCAGAGAGCTTGGCCATGCGGAGGTCGGGCAGACCGCTCTGACGGGTGCCAAAGAACTCCCCCGGCCCCCTTAGTCTCAAATCCTCTTCAGCCAAAGCGAAGCCGTCCTGCACCTTTTCTATTATATTGAGCCTCTCTCTACTCACCTCTGACGGGTTCTCGGCTAACAGCATGCAGTAACTTTGCTCCTCCCCTCGCCCAACCCTGCCCCGGAACTGGTGCAGTTGTGACAGGCCAAAACGGTCAGCGCTCTCCACCAGCATCACTGTGGCATTGGGCACATCTATGCCGACCTCTACTACCGGGGTTGAAACCAGGATGTCCAGTTCGCCAGAGCGGAAGCGGCGCATCACCTTATCCTTGTCGTTTGCTGACATGCGCCCGTGAAGCAAGCCCAGCTTGAGCTCAGGGAAGACCTCCCGGGATAAGCGCTCGTATTCAGCAATAGCTGCCTTAGCCTGAATAGCCTCCGATTCCTCAACCAGGGGGCAGATAATGAAGGCTTGACGACCCTGGGCCACCTGACGGCGCAAAAAGGCGTGGGCGCTGTCTCTCTGCTCCGGCTCAAGCCACTTTGTTTTTACCACCTGCCTGCCTGGTGGAAGCTCATCTATAACCGAAAGGTCGAGGTCACCATACAGGGTGAGCGCTAGAGTTCGTGGTATGGGTGTCGCTGTCATCACCAGGACGTGCGGGTTGAACCCCTTCTCTCGTATTGCTGAACGCTGGGCAACGCCAAATCGGTGCTGCTCATCCACTACCACCAGTCCCAGTCGCTGGAACTCCACCCCCTTCTGAATAAGGGCATGGGTTCCGATAACAATGTCTACCTCTCCGTCCAGGATTAGCTGCTGTAGCTCTTGCTTCGTTACTTGGTTGATGTCACCAATGAGCAGCGCCATGGTGAGCGGCTTTGGCAGGAAGCCGGAATAGGTTCGCAGGTAGGTCTCTCCATACTCCTCACGACCTACCTTGGATAAAAGCTGGCAGATATTGGAAAAATGCTGCTCAGCCAGAATCTCGGTAGGGGCCATGAATGCTCCCTGGTAACCGTTGACCGCCGCTACGAGCAAAGCTGAGGTGGCGACTACCGTCTTACCACTGCCTACTTCTCCCTGGAGTAACCTTGACATCGGTCTTGGCTGCTCCAGGTCAGCCAATAGCTCGTTTAACACTCTTTTTTGAGCTGAGGTTAGTTTAAAGGGTAAAGACTTTACAAAGGTTTTCAGCACCGGGGTCTTGACGCTAAACGGACTGCCCGGCTGGCCCTCCTGCCAGTCTCGTTTCTTGGTCAGTACACCCAGCTGGAGGAGGAACAGCTCGTCAAAGGCGAGACGAACCCTTGCCTTGTTCTTCACCTCCTCATCTTCCGGGTAGTGTGCCTGGGCTATCGCTTCCGGGAGGTCGAGAAGACGGCACCGCTCTTTCAGCTCTGGTGGCAGGAAGTCTTCTACCTGCCAAGCCCACTGGTCAACGAACTGTTTCATCAGTTTCCTTACCTGACGTGGGCGCAGTCCTTGAGTAAGGGGATAGACGGGTACCAGGCGCCCGGTGTGAATCAGCTCTCTATCCTCGGCCAGCTCCCATTCCGGGGACTCAAAGACGTGTCGCCCATTGAACAGGCTCACCCTGCCGCTGACCACTATCCGCGTATTGGTGGGCAGGCTCTTAACCAGGTAAGGGTTGTTGAACCACACCACCCTGACGTTACCGGTCTCATCGCCAACAATGGCCTCGGTGCTCAATCTACCGCCAAGCCTGACCTTCTGGGCCTGCCATACATTGGCGACAATAGTTTCTTCCTCACCCTCGGTGAGCTGTGAGATGTACTTCCTCTGGCTGTAGTCGAGGTGACGGTGAGGGAAGAAATAAAGGAGGTCACGAACTGTACTTACCCCCAGCCGGTGGAATTTAGTCGCTAGGCTTGAGCTGATGCCGGCAATAACCGTAATGGGTGAATCAAGGGAACCTTTGGGCACACCGCTGGGCACCTTTGTCTTGGCTGGTGGTCTGCCGGGTGTTGGAGG
>CAZMZA010000118.1:0-4516 GCA_964570635.1 uncultured Dehalococcoidales bacterium | reverse complement strand
ACACCTGCCTTTTACCGGTTTTTTTATAGATTTTAATCTCAACCAGATAAAACCCCTTATTATCATTCTCATCACTGAAGTCCAGCCGCTCCAGGCTGCCGGCATACACCACTGGTGGTTCATCGGAAAGCACCTGGTGCCGGTGAATATGGCCCAGGGCGATATAATCAAAGGCGGGATTGGTGACATTGCTGGGCAGTAATACATGCTCCTGCCCGATGGTCATTGACTCCTCTGAGCCTATTCTGGCGCCGGAAACCCAGACGTGGGCGGCCAGTATAGAGGGCAGTTCGGGGTCTAGTTTTTTAGCCTCGCTTTTGATGATATTGGTCAACTTCTGCTGCATCTTCTGGTTGAGCTCGTTAAAGTTGAGGTTTTTGGCATCCTCCTTGCTTAGGAGAGCGCTGCGTCTCAGCCAGGGTATGGCTACAATCTGAATGATACCACCGGGGGTTGGGATTTTATAGACATCGGGGCGGTTGGCGACATAGACGTTGGCCACCGCCAGCGTATTGAATATTTCGGTGGTGGTGGCCCGCCCGATGGCGTTGGGCAGGTCATGGTTGCCGATAAGAAGGAAGACCGGGATGCCGCTTTCCGAAAGGCGCTTGATTCGTCTGGCAAACTCCCTCTGCTGGGTCTGGCTGGGGTCGCGGCTTTTATAGGCGTCGCCGCAGAAGAGAACCAGGTCAACCTTTTTTTCTATGGCATAGTCTACCAGCTTATCAAAGGCGGCAAGGAAGTCAAGGAAGCGGGAGGAAAGCCCGCTGGCCGGGTCAATCCGCCCGTAGCTTTCAACTCCCAGATGTAGGTCGGCAAAGTGGATGATTTTCAATGTTAAATCCTATCCCCTTTAATCCCCCTTCCCCTTGATAAGGGGAAGGGGGAATGATATTAAAAAGAGGGGCTACGCCCCTCTTAAACTCCCGATGCCTTTAATCGTCCCTCATAATTCCAGTAAACGATATCTTCCATAATAAACATCCTTTTCAATACCTTTCTCAAAATAGTGTTTGTCTCTTTAGATGAATTGGTCTAATTGCCAGCCACGAAGCCTGAGGCCATCTCTGAGGAACTCCGGACGGGGCCAATCAGTTTGCCTTTGAGGTAATAGGATGGTACTACAAACTAGAGAACGTAGCAGTTGCTCTCCTGCAGCAAGGTTTCTTTGTTGAAGTTCTTCTAGCTTGGCTCTATTGGCTATGACATGGTAATCTTCTCTTACGCCTATCAAACTGTCGTCATAAGCGCCGTGGTGGATAAGACAAAGGGCAAGCCCGTTACTTGTTAGGTCATTACTTCCAGGAACACCGACAGGGATTATATGAGCAGCCTCTATTAATTCCAATTGTATTTGGCATAAAGCACAACGGTGACCATATGCACCTAGCACCCTTATTCGGAAATCCCTTCGGCGACTCCATTCGGTGACTGTTCTAACAACCTCTCGTCTTTCACGCGGCACGATTTCGATATCTTCAGGAGCAGGCTCATCGCCTGTACTTGCTGTCTGGAGAAGCTCTACTTCTGGCGGACGCCGAAATAGATGAAGTGGTCTTTGTTGTAACACATAATTCATAAACTGGTCTGGTGCGAAAGCCACCGCAACCTCATTATTACCTCTGCTTTGGAATGCTAGCCCGTGTTCACCGGCTTCCCCCAGTGTGCTTTCCCTGATCTGAACGGAGGGAGAATAGCCAAAGGTAACGTGACGATTAACCTCAAACCCAGCGAAGACACCCAAATCGTCATACCAACCTATTAGTAATGTTTGAAAATCTGGCTCTATACGAAGGGGTGAAGATACGCCTGTTAGTTGAATACGATACTCACCAGCTGGTCTAATACCAGCGGGTCCACCTGCTGTAATGTTCCAAATATATACCAATAGTCTTTGAGCTGCATGTCCTTCTCTAGCCACAAGAATTAGAAACGGATGCTCCCTTTGCAAGACTATAGCTCTCCATCCTGAGGATTCGATGGCACTACAAACTTGTTCGAGAAGTTCTTCCTTTGATAAGAGTGACATATGACACCTAGAGCAATTGTCCTTTTTGGAACCTGAATCGTGATCCCTTTAAATATTCCTCTTTCATTTCGAAGCATATCCACCTGCGCCCAAGACGCTCAGCTGCCTCCCCAGTAGCATTACTGCCGCCGAAGGGATCGAGCACTACATCGTTTTCATCTGTGAGAAGCCGGATGAAAAACTCTGGTAGTTTGACGGGATAACGGGCTGGGTTAGGTTTAAGTCCAGCCTCACGACATGCTTTGAAGTAATAACTATTAGAATCAGTATTAGCGATAGTAAGCAGATTTGGCGGAATTGCACCACCCAAATTTCGCTGAAATTTCGTCGAGATATCATGCCCCGAAGGACGGAGCTTTGCCTTGTAGCCATTTTTAAGCAATGCGAGCATTGAAGAGCTGTATTCTTGCAAAACATTGCGATTGTTTGACTTTGGGAACGGGGATTTTGAAAACCACCATACAGGATCAATCGCATCTTTTACGCGGATGCGTCGCACTGTTACCCACTCAGCAGGAGTTGGTAGTTTTGAAGGATTAAACCAATAGAATTCCTGTGCCAAGTATAATTTTTCAGAAAGGGCCAATACTAGCTCATAAGTATAAAGTGTTCGTACAGGTTTACCCTTTTCCCAGCTGCCCCCAAGATGAATGACCAGACTCCCTTCATCCTTAAGAATACGCCGGAATTCATCAGCAAAGGGCAAAAACCACTTTACATATTCTTCAGGGCTTGGGTTGCCATACTCCTTCTTGCGTTGTAAGGCAAAGGGCGGCGAGGTCATTATTAGGTCTATCTGGGAGTCTGGGATGAGTTTTAATAAATCTATAGCGTCACCAAGGTAAGCAGCTCCATGCCCATTCTCATAATACGCTTGACCTAGGCGCGAAAGAAGAGAGTCTGGCTTATTAGACAATATCTCACTCCTTTCTTACTCTTAGACGTATTGATGATAACATTAAGCGGGCTAACTTATCAATTCAATGGAATATCTACTTCCCCCCAAAATACTGCAGTGCCAGCTTAATCTTTTTCCTCATTTCCTCTCTTTTCATCGCTGTCCTCGTTTTTTGCCTGCTGTCCATTTTTCTTGACATAACATGAAAAACAATTCAAAGCTAACCAGATACGAATTGTTCCCCAAAATTTTTGTTAGGGGGTTTTAGAAATTTTCTCACTCCTTCTAACTTCATAGCTCGCCTCCTTCTAAAATCCCAGCCAGTGGCTACCGCCGGGGGGCAGAACTTCAAAGGGTTCGCCACTGAGCTTGGCGGCCAGTGTGTTGTTGAGTTCAGTGATGGGGACTCTTATCTGTTTCATGCTGTCGCGTTCGCGGATGGTAACCTGTTTATCTTCCAGCGATTGGAAGTCAATGGTGACGCAGTAAGGAGTGCCAATCTCGTCCTGGCGCCGGTAGCGGCGGCCGATGCTCTGGGCATCATCATAGCCTACCATCCAGCACTGACGCAGTTCGGTATAGAGCTCTCTGGATAGTGGCAAGAGCTTTTCATTACGGCTTAAAGGCAATATAGCTACTTTTATAGGGGCCAGAGTTGGGTGGAGGTGGAGTACCACCCTTATTTCGTCTTTATCCGGCTCTTCATCGTAGGCATCGCACAGGAAAGCCAGCACTGAGCGGTCGACGCCGGCTGACGGTTCAATAATATATGGTATGATGTGCTCTTTGGTCTCCTCATCCAGGTAGCTAAGGCTCTTACCACTGAATTTTGCCTGCTGTACCAGGTCAAAGTCACCGCGGTTGGCGATGCCCTCCAGCTCAGACCAGCCCATCAGGAACTGGTAGTCAATGTCGTAGCATTCCCTGGCGTAGTGAGCCAGCTCCCCTTCGGTGTGCTGGCGCAGTCGCAGGTTCTCCTTCTTGATGCCTAAATCAATATACCAGTTGAGCCTCTCCTTGAGCCAGTAGTCAAACCATTGCTTATCAGTCCCCGGTTTGACGAAATACTCTATCTCCATCTGCTCGAACTCCCGACTGCGGAAGATGAAGTTGCCGGTGGTAATCTCGTTGCGGAAGGACTTGCCTATCTGGGCGATACCGAAGGGTAGCCTCTTTCTGGTGGTATTTAGCACATTCTCAAAGTTGACAAAAATGCCTTGGGCGGTTTCAGGGCGCAGGTAGACGATGCTGGCTTCATCTTCAACGGGGCCCATAAATGTCTTAAACATCAGGTTAAACTGGCGCGGCTGGGTTAGCTCACCGCCGCAGGAGGGGCATACTTTGTCTTTTAGCTCATCGGCGCGCCACCTCAGGTGACAGCCTTTACACTCTACCAGTGGGTCGGAGAAGCCCTTTAGGTGGCCGCTGGCTTCCCATACCTGGGGGTGCATAAAGATACTGGTATCCAGCCCGACCATATCATCCCGCTTCTGGACGACAGCCTGCCACCAGGGCTTCTGTTCATTCTGGTTGAGCTCTACCCCCAGAGGACCGTAGTCCCACCCGCTGCCAAGACCTCCGTAGATTTA
>CAZMZA010000117.1:0-4529 GCA_964570635.1 uncultured Dehalococcoidales bacterium | reverse complement strand
CCCAGCATGGTGCCCATCGCCGGCAGACCGAACCCGTAGGCGTTGTCCTTCTTTACCGGGGCGTCCTGCGGCTTGGTGGAGAAATATGGGGCAAACTGTCTTGCCTCGGTCCAGCGGAAAGACCAGCCCTCCCCATAGGCTCTCCGCCCGCTCTCCCAGAGCAACCCGGTAAGCCCGGAAAGCATCGGTGCGGCAAAGCTGGTACCGGACTTGGTCACATACTCCTCGTCATTCTTATTGCTGGCCATCTCCAGATTGGTGCCCCAGATGACAAAATCAGGCTTGGTCTCGCCCTGCACGGTGGGGCCTCGGGACGATTTATCCCAGATGACGAGCTCATCGGTGGTCTCTACGGCACCTACGGCAATCACCTCCGGCTCGCAGGCGGGCAGCATGACGGTGGTCATCTTCGGGCCGGAGTTGCCCGCAGCGGCAACGATGTCGACCCCATATACCGTGCTCGCCTGACGGCAGGCTAACCTGACCGGGTTATCCTCGTCGCCGTCGTCTTCCCCACCGAGGCTGAGATTTATGATATTGGGATAAAGGTCATCTGTCGGCCATAACCCTTTCTTCCGAGCTGCCTCGGCCAGGTCACAGACTTTATCAATCCCCAGGATGATACTTTCATCATTGCCGACACCCTCATCACTGATAACCTTTACATTCATTATCGAAGCTCCTGGTGAGACGCCGGCTTTTCCACCCAGAGCATGCATGCCTCCAGCCACCACAAAGGCTACCTGAGTGCCATGACCGAAAACATCATCAGGTGATGGCGAGTCGGTGAAGTTGGTTTCATAGACGACTTTGTTTATTAGTGACTGATGCGTCTTCCGGATACCGCTGTCCAGCACGGCCACGGTAAGCCCGGTGCCTGTAAGCGGCGGGGTGAAGTAAGAGCGAAGCAGGTAAAAGACATCCGAAAGTGTCTCCACAGGTGGAAGCTCTGTCGCTACCTGGTCCGCCCTGTACTCCTTAACCGGCTTTACCTTCAGACCGGACACCTGGGCCAGTATCTTTGCCTGATTCTCGTCAAGCTCGCAGAATACCTGGCCGAGGATTCTGGTTACCCTTATCTGTCGGGCACCAATCTTCTTGGCCTGAGCCTCTATCTGATCCAGTGGCAATCCCTTTGATATTAATGCGTATCTCATATCAATCTCCTAAACAAAGCTGAACTGGACCGTCCATTCAACGGTAAGCGGTAGAGTGTTGTTGATAATAAAGCTACTGAAGTCCACATCGGCGCTGGAAAGACGGCTTATCATGACCTCTGCCGGGTTGTATGTGGTGGTTGGTTTCCACTTGAATCCCGTTTGGTCCCGCGCCTTCATATATAGCGCTAATTCACCCAGGGTTCCTGATACGGTCCCGACGTTCCATGTGGCGACGAACGTGGCGCTCCATATCCCGTCACTCGAGCCGTCCTTCGTTGATATACCCTGTGAACTGGCAGGAGTTCCAGGGGCAGTGCCAATGGGTGAGGCCAGGACAGTCATGGTGGTAGTCGTCGGGGTAGTTGTGTCCGAACCGAGGTAAATATGCCATGTGTAAGCCCAAAGGTAATGGTATGTGTGACTACCCCCGCTGTCATGTCCGGCATTGATAATCTGGCTCAGGAGTCCCTTCAGACCACTGTTAACAAAGTGATTGGGGATATCCCTGGCTATCACCCTTTCGCCTTGCTTGACGGTGACCAGTCCTTTGACCTGAATTCCATGTTTATTCTTTAACATCGCTTACCTCACTAGACATAGGTTATCGTTATCTCCCACTGCACCGTCAGACTCTTGCTGGTGTCTATGGCAAAGCCGGCGAAGTCCCCGTCCGTTGCACTCAAACGGCTTACCATCGCGCTACTAAGATTTGGGCTTTGAAGGTGTTTGGACCAGCTTGGAGTAATAATGTTAAACGGTTTGAGATAAAGCGCCATCTCACCAACTGTTCCTGAAACCACTCCTGCATACCATATACCAGTGAATGAAATCTTCCACGTCCCAGTTGCGGGATTCGACAGGCTTGCCCCCGAAGTAGAACTGGGACCGGTTCCGGGAGCAGTTCCGATTGGGCTGACAAGGCTGGTCATACCGTGCGTGGTAGTTGTTGCAGTATCTGAACCAAGGTACATTCCGAAGCCGTCAGCCCAGCCTGACCAGGTATTGAGATAGACATAGCTTCCAACGAGAGCTGAAATCAGCCCCTTGAGGCCAACGTCAACCCAGTGGTTTTCGGCCTTCTTCACGAGTATTATCTTATTCTTGCCTTTGCCCTGCCAGACCGTCACCTTACCCTGTATCAGGATCCGGTCTGCTGGCTTCTCAATCGGCTTTCTCTCAACCTTGACCATAGCTCACTCCTTACGTGTTAGTGACCGTGACACTCTCCGACAGGCTATTCTGAAAATCCTCAGCCAACAGGCTGACAGCTCCTATTACCATGGTGTCAGCAACCGATAATAACTCACCTGACCGTGTGGTTAACCCGAACACCGCACGGTCTTTCACCATGAACCCGCTCAGCGGGATTCCCTCGGCAACTTCCTTAATCGTCTTTCCCGCCTGCACCAGCAGGTTGGGCACTATATTGCCCCAGATTTCGATGTGTCCCATCTATCCCTCCTTGAAGAAGCGGTAATCGAAGCTGCGGTACGTGCCGGCGGTCTGCTCAAGCGTAACCCGGTAAGCTTCAGTTACCTTAATTACCAGGTTCACCATCGGCTGTTCCAGGACATCGGCATAGAGCTCCACAGCGTGCACGCGGTAGTTGCCAGCTTCGTCCTTGGCGTAGGTCCTTATCGTCACCTTGTCGCCGATATCCATCTCATCCAGGCTAATCCAGCCGTAGAACTTGACCGGCGTAGCGGAGAGAAGCTCAGCCACCTCCTGCTCAGTGCCGTCAGCAATTAAAGTGCCGTGGGCTGCCACCTCCACCTTGATTCCAGCCTCGCTCACCTTCATGTCAATATTGGCGCCGGGAAACCTGACGCCGTCGCTCAAAATGGCGTCCCTCACCTCTTCGGCGCTTATCTTCGGCGGCTTAACCAGCAGGCTCATCACATCGCCTCCAGCATGTAGTCGTAATCAACTGTCTTGCCATTATCGGCGGCATTGTTGCTCTCTAAAGTTATCCTCAACACATCATGTATTGCCCAGGCACCGTTGATAATCGGTAATCCCGGCGGGTCAGAGGTGGCATCGAACACCTGCTCGTAGCAACATCTCTCCAAACCATTCACCGGTTTATAGAGTCTTACCGTTATCTGGCCACCTGCCAGGTTGTGGATGCTCAGCGTAAGGTCATGAATCTTGAACCTGGTACCATCTTCACCAATGAGAGCCACATCGGCTTCGGCTGTCTGCCAATCAGCGACCGTTGAGCCGCTTACCGGGTCTTCGCCGTGTAGCTGCTCAAGAGCCTCCTTCTCTTTCTTGCCTTCAATGTAGAACTCACCAGGCATTATTCTCCCCTCCCTGGCGGCAGCAGTTTCCTTTCTTCTCTAGCTGGTGGTAAGACTTCCTCCTTTTCTTTAGCGGGTTTCACCGCTGAGGCAACAACGCCAAGCATCATAATTGGGACCATCATTGCCAGCATAGAGCTCCAGTTGAAGCCTGTTGTCCCAGTTGCTCCTGGCCATGACGGCGGCAGGGCACTGGCGTTGCTCGGAGACACCAGCAGCGTGACTACGGAGTCGGTTACTGCCTCGGTCTCCCGCTCAATAAGGAGGATGGCCAGCTCGCTGTCACTCTCATCGAAGCGTAAAGCCCCTCTTAGCCTGACGAAATCACCGGGGGCCACCTTAAACCAGGTGTAGCCGAAGACCGGCAGCACCTCTTCACTCAGCACTGCCCCACTTCGAGACAGCCTGGCCATCAGGGTGTATTCCTTTTCGGTAGCACTCGGGTTGGCCACGTAGATGCTGCAGCCCAGGTCGTAGCCTGGTTGATAGGTTATCCACGGCGCCAGGTCCCAGAATATGTCCCCCAGCTCGCCACCCATAACATTTATCGTTGCAGTCACGGCAGTTCAACCTCTTCACCTTTAAGCGCTTTCTTCACCAGCGATAGCGCCCAGGCGCCTAAAGCAATCATGATGACAAGGTCAATCACCCCGCCGACGAGCGCCTGCCAGAACTGCGGCTGGTAATCGGCCGGGTAATAGTAGTAATACTGCTGCGGTTGATAGCTCATCCGGCTGCCTCCTTGACCTGCTTCGGTTTTTCTTTCGTCGGAGACATGAGCGGCTTCATCAAGCTCGTCATAAGCCACATCATGAGCAGCATCATGCCCATGTTGACCAGACTGGAAATCAGGCTCTTGAGAGAATCGGGCAGGATAAGCCAGATACCGGCGGTCAGCAGTGGGGGCAACACCATGGTAGCCAGCAGGCCGATGATGATTGGCAGCCAGGCCAAACCCTTCTGCCAGACGAGATAGACTGAGTTCAAGTCGGTGTCGGCGTAGACGTAGTACTCGCTGCCCGGCCACGGCTCAACTCCGGCATCACGGCAGGCCTGCTCCAGATTACCC
>CAZMZA010000116.1:0-4536 GCA_964570635.1 uncultured Dehalococcoidales bacterium | reverse complement strand
GAGCAAGAGCCGGAGCGCACCTTTAGAAAGCTCGTGGCTCTGCTTACCGATAACAAAGACCTGATTATACCCAAAGAACAGCTGCCCCTGCCTATTGATTAGGCTAATAAATTCAGAAAGGAGGTAAGGATTGGCAAAGAAGAAAACACCTGGCTTTAAATGGGCCGTTCCTGATGAGCTCGGAATCCCTCCGGATAAACTGAGGGCTCGCCTTGACTTCTACCACCAGGCCGTAGTGCTGAGTATCTACGACCAGGAAGTCTCATCAACCAGGGTAGTCTCGGCAATGGACGTCGCCCACGCCCTGGCCAACGACCTGGCATTCGGCACCGGGCTGCTGCCGCCTGGAACTTTATGGTGGCGTAACACCCGGAGCGGGCCGGTGTACGCAATCTATGTAGAGCCGAAGATATGGAAGGTCGCCCTCGAGCTCGACATCAAGTCAGCCCCGCGGCGCTTTAACCTGCCTATGCCCGGTCTCATATTCCTGTGCTCTCCCGGGAAAGCGCCCTGGGTCTACGCGGTGAAAAAGAAGCCGGCGAAAGAGACGGACGACGTTTACAATGCCCCTCTCTGCAACATCCATGAAAACGGGCTCTCCTGTGCCGGCACTCACAAGTATCCCACTAGAGTTGCCGATACGGTGCAGTCTTTCTTCACCTCTTTCTTCACGGCAAGCGCCAACCTGAAAAACAGGTCTCAACTGTACCCGAATAACATCGTCAGGCTCTGGGAGTCTCTGGACAACAAGAAGAAATTCCCGGTAGCTGACCTGGTCCGTATTGGCAATCTGAAAGACCTGATGAATATGGAGATGTAAAGCATGAAAATGGTGGGATACCTGGTGAATTACCCTGACGGTATATCAGGGGAAAAGGGCATCTACTATAGCTATATCCTGGCTGCTAACGGCCTTTTTATCGAGGCTTCCAACCCGATGCTCGCCGCCCGGGTACCGGTCGCCGGGTGCGAAGTCAGAGGGCTGGCGCCCATGAAGGCGAAGATTGCCCTGACGTACGGGAGCATTCCGCAGCACTTCTTCGACCTGGCACTCGATACATTTCTGGCCGCCCCTGATAGAGAGCACTACGTTGCTGTGACCGCCGCTGCGGGATACCACTTTTGCGTACCGGTACAGGATGAAGCCGGCGCCAGTGTCGTCTATGAGGTTGGTGATTCGGTTGTTCTCGATATCCACTCCCACGGCCACATGCCGGCATCCTTTAGTCCTCAGGACAATACAGACGAGGTAGGGCTGAAACTGTATGCCGTGGTCGGTAGGTTGAACGCTACGCCGGTAGTCAGGCTTAGAGTCGGTGCCTATGGCTACTTTCATAGCCTGACCTGGCACGATGTCTTTGACGGCTCCCTGATTGGGGCAGTCGAATTTGAAGAAGAGGAGGTGAAAACCGAATGTGACTTACAGAGTATCGCTAAGGCAGATGCCCCAGCACTTCAACATCACGGTAGTTGGCTGCGGTGGGACCGGTTCTTTCGTCGCTGAAGGCTTGTGCCGGCTGCTTATCGGCAGCGATATACCTCTCCTCCTTATCGACCCCGACCGGGTCGAGCTGCACAACCTGCTGCGCCAGAACTTTTACGGCAGCGACCTCGACAAGTTCAAGTCCCAGGCACTCGCCGAGAGGCTGTCCCGGCAGTTCCACCGGCGCATCGCCTACAGCGTCTACCCATTCATGCCCGACCTTATCGGTGAGAGCTGGGGCGGTGGTCTGCGTAGCCCTGCCATCCAGGGGATCATTATCGGCTGTGTGGATAACGCCGATGCCCGGCGGCAGATCGGTCAAAGCCTGCACTTCGGTAACTGGTGGCTTGATGCAGGAAATGGGTTTTCGTCGGGGCAGGTCCTGCTTGGCAGCGCCAGAAACCTTGAGCTCCTCGGCAGCCCGTTTGTTAAAGAATCCGGAGAGGTGGAAGGGCTGCCGATGCCGTCATGGCAGCTCCCCAGTCTCCTGGCGCCGCCTACGGTGACGGATGCCAAACCGCAGGACTGCGCAGAAGCAGTTGCCGCCGAAGAGCAGAGCCCCGTCATCAACCAGGCTATGGCCACGCTGGTGCTGGAATTCATGTACCGGCTGCTCAACAAAAAGCTCACCTGGATGGGGGCCTACATCGATTTGGATGCCGGCACCCTGCAGACGGTACCCGCTGAACCCGAGATAGTAGCCCGCATGTGTGGGGTGAAGGTCGACACCCTGCTAAGAAAAGATTGCACTACAGGCAATCGATATTCACTAAGAAGAAGGAGGTAACCAATGTCTGACGAAGAAGAAACAACAAATACTGGAGAAGAAGGCACAGAGAAAGGCGCTGGACAGGAAATACCAGTAGCATCAGTAGCGACCGAGGCCACGGGTACTCCTAAACCAGAGAAGGACACCGAACTGAAGGTCGTCATCATACTGAAGGCTAACAAGGTCCTGCTGGGAGTGCAGTCCCCGGATTGCGACCCTGTGTACAGGACCATGGAAGGCGACCTGGCCGGTGTCCTGCAGGTGGTACCCACACTGGTGGCTGAGGCTAAGCTGAAGTGGACTGCCTCTCCCCGGTATCCGAAGGCTGACCTGCCCAAGCCGGTAGTACCTGCTGCCACGACCTCAACAGCAAGCAAGCCGGCTGCCAAAACGGCGCAACCAAAATTCTTTTAAGGGGCAACTATCATCTGCAAGCTTTTGGGCTGGCCTCCAAAGGCTGAATAAGTGGCCAAAAAGGAGGTGAGAAAATTGGAAATTCAAGTTAACAAGCTGAGAGAGCTGATGACCCTGATGAAACCGGTAATCCCCAGGAAGTCTACTCTAAAAGTTGCCAGCTACATCAGAATCGGTGACGGCAAAGCAGTTGCGACCGACCTGGAAACCATGGTCATATATGACCTGCCCGAAGCTACCGAGCCTATGCTCCTTCCTTATGCCTCCCTTGCCGATACTCTAAAGTACATACCCGGCAATACGCTCAAGATTGAGGCTCAGAACAGGAAGCTTTCCCTGGCATGGGACGGCGGCACCGCCGTCTACCCCACAGAGGATGTCCAGGACTTCCCGGTGCTGCCCGAACTGGAAACCAGGGCCGAGGGCTTAATCGATGGCGACACCCTGATACCGGCGATGCAGGCTGCTTTACCATACACGGCAACCGATACCCAGCGGCCGGTGCTAAGCGGTGTAACCCTGGTGTTGGGTAGCCCCCTTGAGGTAGCTGCCGGAGATGGCTTCACAATGTCCCATCAGGTGCTGGGGCTTACCTTCCCTCTTGAAGAGAAAGCCATAGTGCCGGCACGCAGCGTGTTCATCCTGGGGCATGTCTTCGACAAGACGCCGCGGACACCGCCATCAACTGCCGATTCCTTGATATCGGTAATTACCGCCAAGCGGCAGATCCACATGGCTCTCATCGGCGAAAACAAGCTCAGGGTCGACTTCGGTCAGTCGGCATCCGTCGTCATCAACCTGATACAGGGGAACCCACCCGAATGGCTGCAGCTCATTCCCAAGGGGCAGCCTGTTTTGCAGAGCCATCTCTTCGCCCCGCAACTGGAAGCGGCAGTCAAACGGGTCCGGGACATCGCCAGGGACGGCAGCGGTATTGTCCGCATGTTGTTCGCTGACGGCAAGCTGACCGTCTCCGCTGTAGGAGAGGAGCAGGAAATCCGGGCCACTCTGGACGTCATAAGTACTCAAGGCGAGCCGGGGAGAACAGCGCTCAACTATGCCTACCTTCTCCGCTACCTTGCCGGCAAGCTGGGTATCGTTACCTTCTCCCAGTACGACAAGACCGGCCCGGTAGTCTTCGAGTACCAGAAATCGCCTCGTGTCCTCATCATGCCCATGTTCGTACAATGGGGCGATGAGCCGGTGGCCGCTCATGAACCGGAACCCGAGACAGTCGAAGAAAATCCGGAAGAGGCAGAACCGGAAGCCTCTCTCGAAGAGGAAGCTGCTCAAGCAGAGCAGGAGACCAGTGAAGTGACGCCTGAGCCGGAAGAAACTGTCACTACGGCAGCTAAACCAGCCGTCAAAAGGCGTCACAGAAAGAAAACTACCTAAACTCGACCCGGGAAGGCAGGGGTGCTGGGGCAGACAAGCTCCAGCACCCCTCTTTATTAGTTATTTACATACCATGAAAGGAGATTATATGAAAATAACGTCTTACGTAGAACTGACACCGGCCCAGGAAAAGACCATTGGGGCATTGGAAACAGTTACCGTCAGGACGGCGCTTATCAAACCGGCCGTCGTGGCCACAATTCGCACCTTCGCGGCGCAGGAAGTCAAAATAACCATTGCTGCCGATGGAGGAATTGAAGACGTGGAGGTTCAATATGACAGCCTCTAACCAGAAAGTTGACGGATGGATAGACGACATAGTTGGTGCCCTCCTCGACCCTATCATAGTAATGCCCGGCGGCTGGGGAGATGACCTGCCCGAGTGGTTAAAAACAAGGGTCACTCTTGAGCGCCTTGCTGAAAACATAGTAGCAACCAGGGAAGGTAGAGAAATAACCGCCACTGATGCCGAAGC
>CAZMZA010000115.1:0-4602 GCA_964570635.1 uncultured Dehalococcoidales bacterium | reverse complement strand
GCTTATAGGAATTGACCCACTGGTTGGTGACCGCAGTGATTTCACAGGCGTGTCTCAGCAGCCCGGCTATATAACACTTGGCTATCTTCGAAAGGCTGTATTGGTCGTTGCTATCAAAGAAGGCGTTTTGCTCACCCTTAAAAAGCGACTGGTGTACATGCATGCCGCTACCGTTAATGCCGGCGATTGGCTTGGGCATGAAGGTAGCATAGACGCCATGCTGCAGGGCTACATCTTTGACCAACAGACGATAGGTCATAACGTTGTCGGCCATAGTCAGAGCATCCGTGTACCTCATATCTATCTCGTGCTGGCTGCCGGCAGCCTCGTGGTGGGAGACCTCGATGGCGATGCCCATCTCCTTCAGGGCGAGAACCGTCTCCCGCCTCAGGTCAGTGGCGGCATCCAGAGGGGTCATATCGAAGTAGCCCCCGGCATCTAGGGGCTCAGTTTTATTGGAGTCTCGAAAATAGAAGTACTCCAGCTCGGGCCCCACGTAGAAAGTGTAGCCCATATCCGCTGCCCGTTTCAGGTTCCTCTTCAACACATACTTGGGGTCACCTTCAAAAGGCTCACCACCGGGCTTCAAAATATCACAGAACATGCGGGCGACAGTGTACGGCCCTTCCTGTTGCTGGGGGAGGAGCTGAAAGGTGCTGGGGTCGGGTAGAGCCACCATGTCGCTTTCATCGATGCGGGCAAACCCTTCGATTGAGGAGCCGTCAAACCCCTTTCCGTCTTCCAGGGCTCCTTCCAGTTCTTCTACGGTGATGGCCACGTTCTTCAAGAAGCCCAGGATATCGGTGAACCACAGCCTGACAAACTTTACATTCCGTTCTCTAGTTAGTCTGAGAACATGGTCCTTAGCTTCGGCCTTTTCTTGAGCGCTCATTAGCCTCCTTGCCTTTATGAATATCCACTCCTCATCAAAGCACATATTACGTTAGAAATCAACTAGACCGGTACCTTTCATGATGCTAGAAGTTGACAGCATCAGCGTGGCTGTATAAACTACATAGACCATCTAGGTATATCTGAATGGTCGCAACTTCTATCCGACCAGGATAACCGGACTCCTACTGGACGGTTGGCTCCGAATGATTATCGAAGAGTTAAATGAGCAATTTGTCACCGTTGGGGGAGTGAGCTTACGCTACATCGTCAGGGGGACTGGTGCGCCGGTTCTGCTCGTTCACGGTCTGGGTGAATTCCTGGAGGCTTGGGTTTTCAATGTCGGTGCGTTGAGCGAAAGTTTCAGAGTGTATGCCATGGACTTGCCGGGGCACGGTCTTTCTGAGGAGCCCGCAGAAAGCTATATCCGTGAGTTTGGCAACAGGTTTATCCTCGACTTCATGGAAGCAGTCGGCATCGAACGTGCTAGCCTGGTGGGACACTCAATCGGTGGGATAGCATGTCTCAGTGCAGCCATCGACTTCCCAGATAGAGTGGATAAGCTTGTGCTGGTAGACAGCGGTGGTTTGAACAAGGGGATACCCCTTATCTACCGCTTGGCAGCGCTGCCCGTCCTGGGTGAAGTCATGATTAAGCCGACGATAAAAGCTGGCATCAGGGCCGGTATGAAGAGGCGGTTCCATAACCCGGAGATTGTTACTGAAGAGTGGGTGGATATCAGCTACAAGTACCTGAAGATGCCGAAGATGAAAGACACGATGTTGAAAATCGTAAGGGGTACCATCGGTGTGGACAGTCTGTACTCCGAGGCGACTGTGACTGACCAGCTGCGCCTGGTTAGTGTACCCACTCTGATTATTCACGGAAAGCAGGATAACATTGTTCCCATTGAGCATGCCCGCCTTGCCTATAAAACCATTCCCAGGGCAAGGTTAGAGATATTTGATGAGTGCGGTCATAACCCCCATATAGAAAAAGCCTCGGAGTTCAACGAGGCGGTGATAGCATTCCTCAAACCCGGGCAAAAAGATGGCGGGATGACACTGTCATCCAATAGCGGCGGCTAATTTCTCGAGTGCCGTTCTTTCTATTTGGCAGCACCTCACAATGCTCTGCTGGACATCAGCTAAAAAGGTGGGAGGGTTCCTCAGGTCTTCCAGCGCTTTACCCGTTAAGTCGCCGAGTTGCTGGTTAATCCGTATCATCGCCTCCAGAGCGCCCGGCTCTTGCTCTTCAAAGAAACGGTTCTTTGCCACCAGAAGCTCTCTTATTCGTCTTAAGTTGGGCCAGGAATCGGGCAGAAAACCTGAGGCAATCTCGCTCCAGGCTCTGGCTGCTTCCCACATCACTGCCGCCGCTTCTCTCAGCGCCGGCTTATCCATGATGTAGCTGGCTTCTTCGAGGAATCGGGCATACATGGAGCGGAAGGCATTGCCTCCGGTGCCGCTTATTTCAATATACATAAAACCGTTTATCAGGGCACCCAGCAGACTCATTCCCTCAAACTGCTCGGGCCACCTCACAACGACCTCTGACCACTTTTCCATACCGGGAAGACCGATATTCCTTATCGGAGGCTTCAGCATGTTCCGACAACATTCCTGAATGCTTTCTCTGATGCTCTCCGTCAGGTCACCAATCTTCTCCGGGTAGTTTATCCTGAGCAATCTGTGTTTTGGGGGAAAGGGAGAGAATCTTGAGCCTCGGGCACGGGCCAGCTCGCCCGTACTCACCGTGACCGGCTTTCTGCCGCGGTCGTAGATATAGACTTTATCCCTTTCCTCCTGCAGTCCAAAGATGACGAAAACATGGCCGCCAAAGTGAGCCACCTCAGGAATGGCAAAATAGGGGAGGTAAACCATATCACCATAAGTAACGGCTGGTTCGCCAGCACGCAGTAAGGCTTTTAGGGCTTCATAGCCCTTTTGCGGGCTGGATGTTTCGACGATGTCCACCTCAGCGCCAATACGCCGGCAGGTATTCCGGGCAAAGTCACCGATTTTGCCGTAACGGGTACCGACAAGCGGACTCGGCATCGTCCTCATATACCAGTAGATGAAACCAATCCCGCCGCCTAAACCGAAAAGCATCTCCTCGGACAGAGCAAGTCCATGATAGTCCAGCGCCCTCCTCAGTGCGGTGCTTTCACAATGCCTGCCCACAAATGGTCTGAATCCGTCCAGCATTAGCCTTTCTGGCATTTCGTCTCCCTGTCAGTTAGCCATCTTCTGCCCCCTCATGCTTTAAGGGGGAAACAAATTCTGCAATTTCGGCAAAATACCTCTTCATGCCCACCAGCATTATATTGTTGTGGTCTGCCTGGTGGATGATTACCAGGCGTTTTGTTTCTGCCGCTGAGTTCTCAAAAAGGTCCCTGGCTTCGGTGACCGGGATAATGTTATCGTACTCACCGTGGAGGATTAGTGTTGGCAGGGTAATCGAGCGCATCTTAGCCGCATTGGGGAAACTGACGTCATCTATGCCAAGCCGTTCGGCGGGAAAGCCAAGGTGCTTCAGCAACCTCAATAAGCTGGCGCAACCGCTCTCTATGATTAAGCCTTCTACCTGTTCCTGATGGGAGTGTGCCAGTTCGACAACCGGTATGCTGCCCAGAGAGCGGCCCATTAGGAAAACATCCCCGGTGTGATTACGGCTACGCAGGACGTCCAGAAAGGCCTCAAAAATGCCGTGGGCATCGGTAACCATGCTGGTAAAGGTAGGAGTGCCCCCGCTGGCACCGTAGCCTCTATAGCCCGCTACGAAAAGGTTTATCCCAATTTCAGTGTAGAAAGATGCTATCACATCGTAATCGCTGACAACCTCTCCGTTGCCGTGGAAGAATAGAACCGAGGGCGAACCGTGGCTGTGGACGTAGAAACGGCAGGCAACCGATATTCCGTTCTCTACAGGCACGAAGTGGTCAGTCGAGTTGGGCGGACCTTTTTGCACTTCCTGGCGGGGGTAAAAAGCAAACTGCAGAATCTCAGGTCTGTCCAGCAGGGAATATCTGGAATCGTAGGTCATTACTCTAGCCTTTAACAGGATTCTAGCATACCGCCGTGGCCGGGGCAAAGCCGAAAGCCGGCTTCTTCAGTCCATCTCTTACCACTGTACCGTTACTTTGGCTGGTATTGACACTGTGGTATACTTGTCCCTGATGGCTTGAGGCAAATCCCGAAACCTTCGGGTTAGTCAGTACTTTGTGATTCTTTCGCTGGAGGTCCGGTTGAGAGTCCTGGGGATTATGGGGAGCCCGAGGATAAAGGGCAATACCGACCTATTGCTGGATGAGGCTTTGAGGGGGGCGCAAAGCCGGGGGGCAGAGGTTGAGAAAATCGTGGTGGACAAACTCGAAATAGCCCCCTGCCGGGAATACTACGCCTGTGCCAAGGATGGTAATTGCGTCATCAGAGACGATATGGACGACATATACACCAAGCTGCTCGATGCGGACGTGGTGATAGTCGCCTCACCGATGTTCTTCTACGGGCTCACCAGCCAGGTCAAGGCGCTCATTGACCGCTGCCAGGCGCTGTGGGCCAGGAAATACATCTTGAAACAGAGCCTGCCCGATAAAACGAAGAAAGGTGCCTTTATTGCGGTCGGTGCCACTACCGGTGCGAAATTGTTTGACGGGTCGATATTAACGGTGAAATACTTTTTCCGGACTATTGGCGCCGAGTATACCGA
>CAZMZA010000114.1:0-4608 GCA_964570635.1 uncultured Dehalococcoidales bacterium | reverse complement strand
ACCTTTGTCTTGGCTGGTGGGCTGCCGGGTGTTGGAGGTGGCTGGGTTTTACCCTTTTTCCTTTCCTTGGCCTCCGCCTCAGCTATGAAGTCGAGGACGCTGCTTATCCACTGCTTGCGCTGCTGCTTGGTCAGAGAGGCATAGTTGGGGTTGATGAGATTGAGTTCGTAGAAACGGTTTCGTTGCCGGGGACTGGTCACTGACTCTATTGACTTTGTCGCCCAGTTACGGAGGAACCTGTCCAGACCGCCGATTACCGCTGAGTCTACATAACCCTTTTTATGCTCAAGCTCTAGAATCTTGCGCAGAGGTTCCAGGTTCTTTATGGGCAAGGTCATGCCTCCATTATCCTGGACAATTGGTTGAAAGGTCGGTAGTACTATCAGTGACCACTATAGCTCCTGTCAGAAATCCTCCCGGTCCCGGCTAAGCAGCTACTGCTTGTCCCCGAGCACACATACTGCCAGGACATGCGGACCGGTATGCGTCCCCACTACCGGGCTAAACTTGGAGCGGTAGATACGCTCTTTGGGGAACCTGGCACTGAGTCGCTCGACCAGTGCCTCAGCTTCATCAGGGGTAGCTGCATCCTCCACGGCCATGGCATCAATTTGGGAATAGCTCATGGCAAAGTCATACAGGTGGTCTATCGCCTTGGCTCTGGAGCGGAATCTCCCCGCAGGCTCGACGACGCCGTCCTTGAGGGTGATAATGGGATTGAATCTAAGCATTGACCCCAGGAAAGCCTGTGCCTTGCCAATTCGCCCACCCCTCCTGAGATACTCCAGCGTGTCAAAAGCGGCACGGAAATCCACGCGGGAGATATTGCGCTTGATTAACCCCAGCAACTCATCAAGGCTGGCTCCCGTCTGGGCTGCCTCAGCGGCAGCGATAACTATCATTCCCTGCGCCATGATAGCCCATTGTGAGTCGACCACTTCCACCCGGCACTTCTGCTTCATTAGGGACACACTTTGTAGTGCCACCTCATAGGTAGCGCTGAGCTTGGAGCTAACAGTGACAACCAGGATTTCGTCCGTTTCTTTGGCAAGCTTGTCATACGCCTCGGCAAAGTCTGCTGGCGATGGCATTGAAGTGGTCGGAAAGTTTTTTCTGTCGTGCTCCAGCCGGTGGTAGAACTGCTCGGCAGTGAGGTCAACGCCATCGTGGTAAACCTCAGTGCCGAAGTGTACATTCAGTGGAACCACGGTGATTCCCAGCTTCCCGGCCACATCAGGCGGGAGGTCGGAAACACTGCCGGTAACAATTCTGACGGTTATGCCCCCTCCTTCTCTAGGACACTGACCGATAATACGTGAGGTCCGACATAGGTACCGATTACCGGGCTCACTGTCGACTTGTAGATACGCTCCTTGGGGAATAACGAGTCGAGGCGCTCAATCAACGAATCAGCCTCGTCAGGGGTGGTGGCATGTTCTACAGCCAGCTCCTCAATATTAGGAAAGCCGGCAACGTAGTTATATAGATAATCGATACCCGCCGCCCTCGAACGCACTCTGGTCAAGGGGGCCACCTCGCCGTCTTTCATGGTGAGTATCGGCTTGACCGACAGTAACGACCCGACCAACCCCGCTGCCTTGCCAATGCGTCCACCTTTTGCCAGATACTTGAGGGTGTCAAAGGACATAATAGCGTGTGAACGGGGCATAGCGCTGCGCACCATACCCGTAAGCTCATCCAGATTAGCCCCGGTCTTAGCTGCCTTGGCGGCGCTGATGACTATCAACCCCAATCCCATTACTACTGTCTCTGAGTCAATCACCTCGATGCGGCACTCTTTTTCCACCAGGCTTTTAGCATTCAGTGCCGACTGATAGGTACCGCTGAGCTTGCTTGACAGGGTAACTACCAGAATTTCGTCGGTCTCCTTCGCCAGTCGGTTATAGGCGTCAGCAAAGTCACCGGGTGAAGGCTGCGTGGTGGTGGGAAGGGTGGTTTCGTGGGTCAATCGGTGGTAAAATTCGTCTGTAGTTATCTCAATCCTATCCCGGTAGACCTCCTCCCCGAATCGAACATAGACTGGGACTACAGTAATCCCTAGCTCCTTAGCTAAATCGCTGGTAATATCGGATAAACTATCGGTAAGAATCTTGACAGCCATAGCTAAACCTCCCTGGTCATTCTACAGAGATAATATAGTCATAGTGAGGCTGACTGCCGCACACTACCTCGACCTGGAGTTGAGGGCACTGCTGGCAAATACTGGCGCTGAGCTCCTCAGCCTGTGACGGCTGCACATCGGCTCCGTAGTAGATAGTAACCACTTCGACCTCGTTCAGATTCACCCGGGCCAGCGTTTTGGTGGCAACTTCAACCATTGAGTTGCCGACAGCTACCAGGTCTCCGTCCAGAAAGCCGATGGGCTGTTTCTTTTTGATATTCATTTCACCCAGCCGGGTGGAGCGAACGGCTCGGGTAATTTCGATAGACCGCACCTGTGATTTGGCCTTGTTCATAAGGTCGGTGTTGGCTTCGAGGTCTGCATCATAGTCAAAGGCCAGAAGAGCGGCTACTCCCTGTGGAATCGTCTCTGTGGGCACCACCACTATCTGCTTACTGGTCACGGACTGCACTTGATTGGCGGTGGGTATTATATTGCTGTTGTTGGGCAAGATAATAACCTTATCTGAAGCTACTGACTCTACCTCCTGGAGTAACTCCTTGGTGCTCGGATTCATGGTCTGTCCCCCCGGGACAATAGCTGTTGTTCCCAGGCTTCTAAGGACGTCGGACAACCCATCCCCGGGAGAAACGGCCACAATAGCTATCTCGCCTACTGGCATCTTCTCCTTGTGCATCTCCAGGTAGTCTTGGTGCTGCTCGTCCATATTCCGGATTGATACCTGATGCATGGTGCCCAGTGAGGTGGCATAGCCGAGCACAATACCCGGTTTCAGCGTATGAATATGGACCCTGACCGTAGACTCATCACCAACCACAATAATAGACTTACCCTTCTTTTCCAGCTTGGCTCTGATTTTATCCGGGTTGAGCTGTTCCCCCTTTAGTAGAAACTCGGTACAGTACCCGTAGACCTCCTCATCGGCTACCAACGCTTGCGGCAACCTGGTAGCAAGTGGTATGTTGCCTACTATTATCTGAGGCTTGCGGAATTGCAGCTGGTCTACCTCACCTTGGAGGTAACGCAGGGCACCTTCCAGGATGGTGTAGAGTCCCTGTCCTCCAGCGTCTACCACTCCGGCTTCCTTCAACACCGGGAGGAGACACGGGGTATTGGCCACCGACTCGCTGGCGGCATTTACCGTCGCTTCCATGACCGATACGAGGTCTTGGCTGCTGGCGGCATGAGCTTGAGCCGCATTTGCCGCCTCCCTGACTACGGTGAGAATAGTCCCCTCCACGGGGTTGCTTATCCCCTGGTAAGCCATCTCTGACGCCTTCATCAGGGCACTGGCCAGCTCACTACAGACGAATGATTCTTTCTGAGCCAGGCCCTTTGCCAGGCCGCGCCAGATTTGAGACAGGATGACGCCGCTATTACCACGAGCCCCCATCAACGCTCCCTTGGCCATGGCCTGTGTCACGGCTGAAGCGCTGCGGTCGGGGGCACGATAGGCTTCCTCTATGCAGGAACGCATGGTGAGCAGCATGTTGGTGCCGGTATCGCCGTCAGGCACGGGGAACACGTTCAAAGCATCAATATCGGCAACGCTCTTCTCCAGCCAGCCAGTAGCGGCAGCAAACATCTCCCGCAAATCCTGTCCGCTAAGAGAGTCAATCTGTTTCATTCTGTTCCTTCCTTGCTAAAGTTAACCAGATATGATATATTTATTGGCGGAATTTTACACCAAGTTAGTCTGACAGTCAATGGAGAAGAGAAGTTGAAGTGTGATTTGTGCGGGAAATTGCCTCAGTTCGGTCATAACGTGAGTCATTCAAAGCACCGTACCAATCGGCGCTGGATACCCAATATCCATACGGTAACCGTTACCATAGACGGTCAGCCCAAGAAGCTAAGGCTTTGCACCAGGTGCCTGCGTAGCCAGCACAAAGTGGCTAAAGCAATCTAGCCCGTATTCTTTAACGAGCCTCCTTTACCGTATTCGCCTCAAGCTCAATAGAAAGAGGTTTACTTTTTACCTTTGAGGTCTCTGATGGCTTTCTTGGCGCTGGCCAAAGCCCGCTCCACCTGCTTTAAGGCAGTACCACCAACGACATCTCGGCTGGCAATGGACGACTTTACCGTAATCGAGTAAACGTCCTCGGCAAATAAGGGAGAAAAGCTCCTGTATTCATCAGGGCTGAGCTCGGCAAGCGATTTGCCTTTTTCTATAGCGTGGGTCACTAACCTGGCTACGGTTTTGTGGGCAGTGCGGAAGGACTGCCCTTTCTTAACCAGATAGTCGGCCAGGTCGGTAGCCAGGATGTAGCCTTGCTCGGCTGCCCGGCCGGTATTCTCAGGTCTAACCTTGAGGGTCCTGAGCATACCGGTGAATACCTTCAGGGTGGATAGCAGCGTATCTACCGTGTCAAAGAAGCCCTCTTTGTCCTCCTGCATATCCCGGTTATAAGCCAGGGGGAGACCCTTCATCGTCGTCAGCAGGGCCAGGAGCTTGCCGTAAACCC
>CAZMZA010000113.1:0-4610 GCA_964570635.1 uncultured Dehalococcoidales bacterium | reverse complement strand
GAGAGCGCGTGTCGCCTTTGGCGACCGTGGGTTCGAATCCCACCCTCTCCGCCACTTTCTTCTCTCATCAGAGGACCAGAGGGATTAGATAGATAACCCCGCCGAGGAGAAAAACCACAAAA
This sequence comes from uncultured Dehalococcoidales bacterium, assembly GCA_964570635.1. Lineage (GTDB taxonomy): Bacteria > Chloroflexota > Dehalococcoidia > Dehalococcoidales > CAYYQY01 > CAYYQY01. The sequence goes on along the minus strand of CAZMZA010000113.1, from coordinate 4,488 downwards.
AACAACCTTGAAACCCAGTTCGTTCTCTTAAAGAACACCATTTGTCCGGCTGCCCGGAGGAACCAGAAAACCGAAATGCAGGTCAGGATTACCCGCCCAAGGTCAGTGGAGATTAAGTCCTGCCAGTGGAAAAAGGAGACGTAGGCAAAGACGAAGAGGACGTAGGTTAACATGACGTTTATCACCTGCGTTATTGAACGGTTTATACGAGAAAGCGAGCGAAAGTCCTCCTGCCAGCGAAAGACTTTCCAGAACAGGCAATGATATACAGCAAACCCCAAGCTGTATGTGCCGCCTAATAGTAACAACCCTCCAGTCATGGTAACCCCCTTTTCATTCGCCAAATTAAGCCGGCCCCGACTACTATCCCCAACAAAACGCCAGAAAAGCGCCCAAGAAGTACTTCTGCACATTTTAGCGCTTTTCCAGCTTGCTGGCTACTAACCCCGATAGACAGTGTTGGCTCTTGACAGGGCTGGGTCAGCTGGTTAGAGTGTCCATACAGAAAGCAAGGGGGTTCTTATGAAAGCCTGTGAAGGACAGATGGGCCGGGTTTTCGTGGCACGACTTGAGGATGGCGACGTGGTGCCAGGTTGTATTGAGCGCTTCGCGGAGGAGAAGGGAGTATCTGTCGGGCATGTTATCCTGGTGGGTGGAATCGGCGGTGGCGAGGTCGTCGTTGGCCCCAGACGTTCTGAGGAAAGACCGCCAGAACCAATGCTCCTGCCCATCGACGGCGCACATGAGGTGCTGGCAGTAGGTGTACTGGCTCCCGGCAAGGATGGGAAACCAATCCTGCATATACACGGTGCGCTGGGACGGTCGGGCAAGACCACGAGCGGTTGCCTGCGCCCCGGCGTCACCACCTGGCTCGTGGGCGAGGCCATCCTCTACGAAATCCTGGGCGCAGGTGCGGTACGTGTCAGTGACGAGGAAAGCGGCTTCACGCTTCTGGAGATTGAGTCTGGTCAGGGCCATTCAGGAGCTTAGCCACAGGTCGCAGCCGCCAGCCCTAGATATACCTGCCCACCGACCGGGCAACCGATTCAAGCTCTTCCATCAGCCTGGCGAAGTCCGACGGCGTGAGGGACTGGAGACCATCTACCAGGGCTTCCTTCGGGTTGGGGTGGACCTCAATGAGAAGACCATCGGCACCGGCCGCTACAGCCGCCTTGGCTATCGCCGGCACCAGTGAGTAGTGACCAGCGGCGTGGCTGGGGTCAACGATTACCGGTAAGTGGCTGAACCGCCTGAGTACCGGTATGGAACAAATATCCAGAGAAAAGCGGGCGCTGTCCTCAAAAGTCCTGATTCCTCTCTCACACAGGATAACCTGGTTATCCCTCCCCGGCAGCAGGTAGTCGGCCGCGGTAAGCCACTCGGTAACAGTACAGGAAAACCCTCGCTTCAGCACGACAGGGCACTTGCTCTTGCCAAGACTGGTCAGCAGGGCAAAGTTCTGCATATTGCGGGAACCAACCTGCAGGATATCGGCGTACTTGGATACGAGCTCGACGTCGTGCGGGTCTACCACCTCGGTGACCACAGGCATACCGACCTGCTCCCTGGCCCGTGCCAGCAATTCCAGCCCGGCCTTCTCCAGACCCTGAAAGCTGAAAGGGGAAGTACGCGGCTTAAAGGCACCGCCACGCAGGACATGGGCGCCGGCCTCTTTTACCGCCCTGGCCGCCTCCATGAGCTGCTCCTCACTCTCCACAGCGCAGGGCCCGGCCATGACTACGATGCGCTTACCCCCGACCTCAATCCCGTTAATAGTGACCAGGCTGTCCTCCGCCTTGAACTCACGGGAGGCGAGCTTGTAGGGTTTCATAATCCGGGTTACACTCTCCACGCCAGGAAGTACGGCAAAGAGGTCTGTCTCCAGTTGCCCCGTATTGCTTCCCAGCAAGGCGACCACTGTTTTTTCCGTGCCGAGGTTCAACTGGACTTTCAGCCCCAGCGACTCAGCCCTCTCCACCACACCAGCCACTTCCTCCTGCGTGCTACCCCTTGCCATCTCGACTATCATAGCCTCTTACCCCGCCTCCTTTATAAGCCTGGACTACCCGTAGCTTTTAGTAACGATAATACACACACGTCATCTGGCCGTCAAGCTCACTCGCTGGCTCAGAGAGGTAATAGATTATCCCGATTGTCTTCCTTTTACCGCTATGCTAGAATTGCAATGCTTTGGCAGTAAACGATACGGACATCAAATACTGGGTGGGCTTCAGTATCATTCCAGGCATCGGTCGGGTCAGAATAACCCAGCTCGAGAACCATTTTGGCAACCTTGAGGATGCCCGGAAAGCTGGCCCTGCTGACCTGAAGCACGCCGGCCTGGACAGCGGTGCAGTACGCGCCGTTACCACCTGGCGACCCAGGATTTCCCCGGAAGCCGAGATGGAGAAGCTTGACCGCTACGGGGTGAAGGTGCTTACCTGGCACGATGAAGGTTTCCCCTCCCGGCTCAAAGAAATATACGACTGCCCGCCTCTCCTTTACGTCAGGGGCTCCCTCCTGCCTGACGAGTGGTGCCTAGCAGTGGTCGGTACCCGACGGGCCTCTGTCTACGGGAGGCAAGTAACTGAGGAGATAGTATCTGACCTAGCCCGCAACAAAATCACAATTATAAGCGGTCTGGCCAGGGGGATCGACTCCATAGCCCATCGCAGTGCCCTGGACGCAGGCGGCAAAAGCATCTCCGTATTTGCCTGCGGCCTTGATACTGTTTACCCCCCTGAGAATGCTAACCTAGCCCGTGATATTTTGAAGCAGGGAGCCCTGGTCAGTGAATACCCTCTGGGCACCAGACCCAGGGCTGACAACTTCCCCCGCCGCAACCGCATCCTGAGCGGAATGAGTCTCGGCACTCTGGTGGTTGAAGCCGGTGAGACCAGCGGGGCTTTGATTACCGCCCATCTGGCCTTGGAGCAGAACCGGGAGGTCTTCGCTGTTCCGGGTAGCATTCTATCCCCATCCAGCCGGGGAACCAACCGCCTCATCCAGGAAGGGGCAAAGCTGGTGCACAGCTACATTGATATTCTGGAGGAGCTTAACCTGACCGCCGTAGCGCAGCAGCTGGAGATGAAAGAGCTCATGCCAGCTTCCGATACGGAGTCCTTCCTATTAAAGCAGCTAGGTGCTGAGCCCACACATGTCGACGAGGTCTGTCGCGGCAGCGGTCTGCCCACATCACTGGTCAGCAGCACCCTGGCCATGATGGAACTGAAGGGTCTGGTAAAACACGTGGGGACCATGAACTACGTTCTGGCCCGAGAGGCAAGGGAAGAATATCAGGCAAGGGTAGAATAGGGCTGTGAAGAAAAAGTTGGTTGTAGTCGAGTCGCCAGCCAAAGGCAGGACGCTGAGCAAGATTCTGGGCAAAGGCTATAGTCTCAAGGCATCGCTGGGTCATGTCAGAGACCTGCCCAAGAGCCAGCTGGGCGTAGATATAGAAAACAGCTTTGCGCCCAAATATGTAGTGCCCAAGGACAAACGGAAGCTGGTGCAGGAACTCAAGCAAGCGGTCAAGACGGCATCCACCGTATATCTGGCTACAGACCCGGACCGCGAGGGCGAAGCCATTTCCTGGCATCTCGCCGAGGTCACCAGAACCGATGATACACCCTATCGCCGCGTGGTGTTCCACGAAATCACCCAGGACGCTGTTGAGCATGCCTTCAAACACCCCCGACCCATAGATATGCACCTGGTCAATGCCCAGCAGGCACGGCGTATCCTTGACCGGCTGGTAGGTTACAAGCTCAGCCCGCTCCTCTGGCAGAAGGTGCAGAGAAGGCTCTCCGCCGGCAGAGTCCAGTCGGTGGCACTGCGGATTATCGTTGACCGTGAACGGCAAATCGAGGCATTCATCCCGGTTGAATACTGGACTATCGAGGCTGAGCTGACCAAGAGGACAGGCGCCGAGGAAACACCGCCCTTCAGAGCCACGCTGGTCGGCCTTTTTGATGGTGCCAAGCTGAGCATCGGCAACGAGGCAGAGGCGACGAAGATTCGCCAGCAACTGGAAGGCGCCGACTACAATGTGGCTAAAGTAAGCACCAAAAAAGCGACGCGCCAACCACCCCCGCCCTTCATCACCAGTACCTTACAGCAGGAAGCCTGGCGCAAGCTCCGTTTCACTGCCAAACAGACCATGGCTATTGCCCAGCAGCTTTACGAGGGTCTTTCCATAGGTGATAAGGGAAGCGTGGGGCTTATTACCTACATGCGCACCGACTCTCCCCGGGTGGCACGCCCGGCTGTCGCCGAAGCCCGGGAATTTATCAGCCGTAAGTATGGCTCCCAGTTCTTACCCCCGCACGCCCGCTCGTTCTACACCACGGCGAAAGGAGCACAGGAGGCCCACGAGGCCATCCGCCCGACCAAGATTTCACGGGAGCCGTCCCTGCTCAAACCGTACCTCACTGCTGCCCAGCTCAAGCTCTACGGGCTCATCTGGCAACGAATGGTAGCCAGCCAGAT
>CAZMZA010000112.1:0-4694 GCA_964570635.1 uncultured Dehalococcoidales bacterium | reverse complement strand
CCGGAATACCGATTAAGGGAGCAGTATCCGGGGTAGCCATGGGACTGATAACCGGAGATAAGGGCGACTATGTCATCTTAACCGATATCGAGGGCATAGAGGATGGCTATGGCGACATGGACTTCAAGGTAGCTGGCACCCAAGAGGGTATTACTGCACTGCAACTGGACATTAAGCTCAAGAGCTTGAACCTGGAGATTATAGAAAAGGCACTGCACCAGGCCAGGGAGGCACGGCTATTCATCCTCAATGTGATGCAGCAAACCATTGACTCCAGCCGACCTGAGCTCAGTCGCTACGCACCAAGAATACACAAGATAGTGATTAACCCCGAGAAGGTGGGTGCCGTCATTGGCCCCGGAGGCAAGACAATAAGGTCAATTATTGAGCAGACCAAATCGACTATTGATATTGAGGATGGCGGTGTAATTTATATCGGCTCTCCTGATAATGAAGCCGCCCTTAAAGCTATTGAGATTATTAATGCTCTGACCAGAGAGGTAGAGATTGGCGCTATTTACACCGGGAAGGTCACCCGCGTGCTGGACTTCGGGGCTATGGTAGAAATACTCCCCGGCAAGGAGGGGCTGGTTCACATCAGCGAGCTGGCCGACTACAGAGTACCCAGGGTTGAGGATATAGTTAAAGTAGGCGATGAGATTATGGTCAAGGTGATTGACATTGACAACCTGGGCAGGACAAACCTGTCACGACGGGCTGTGTTTGAAAAACTGTCCCAGGCACCCGAGGCCAAGGCACAGGATTCATCGGATGTCAACTACCCGTTCAGAAAGGCACGAGAGCGACCACCCTCCAGGGATAGGTGGCAGAAAAGAGACGGCCCACCTAGAGGGGGACAAAGAAGGACCTAGAAATTATCTCAGTCATAACTGGCACCGTTGGGGCAGCTTAGGGGTTAGGTCATGAAACCGACACGAGTAGTGGTTCAAGGGGCATCAGGCAGGATGGGGCAAGAGGTGATTAGGGCTTTGTGCCGTGAACCTGAAATACAACTGGTAGGTGCCGTTGAGCTACAAGTCTCCGAAGATTACTTGTCCCTGCCTGACAACTCTGGTACAGTACCCTTTTCTTCTGACCTGCATTATATTCTGGGCAGTTGCAAACCTAACGTTCTGGTAGATTTCACTACGGCAAAAGCTACTATGCCAGCGGTGCGCACCGCCACAGAGCATGGTGTAAACCTGGTAATCGGAACTACCGGACTAACCGCTGATGAACTTAGCGAGATTGAACAGCTGGCTTTGGCCCGTCAGATCGGGGTAGTAGTAGCTCCAAACTTTGCCTTGGGTGCCGTGGTAATGATGCACTTGGCCCAAATAGCCGCTAAGTACCTGGACTATGCCGAGATTATCGAGTTGCACCATCACCTGAAAGCTGACGCTCCCTCGGGGACAGCTCTGTCAACAGCCAAGTCAATGGCCGCCGCCCGGGGCAGGCCTTTCTCTCGCCCGGCAGAAAAGGGCAAGCGCCGAGATAGCCGGGGAGGGGAAGTGGAAGGAATTACCATCCATAGCGTACGTCTGCCCGGACTTCTTGCTCACCAGGAGGTACTGCTAGGTGCGCCGGGACAAACACTAAGCATACGGCATGACACCATTAGCCGGGAATGCTATATGCCCGGTGTGATACTAGCTATTAAAGAAGTAACCAAGCGAAAAGGACTTGTTTACGGCTTGGATGCATTGTTGGGCTTGTAGGAGGGCTTGATGAAGGAGTGCGACGTAGCTATTGTTGGTGCTACCGGACTCGTTGGGCAAGAGTTCATCAGGGTTCTGGAGCAACGTGACTTCCCTATGGGTTCTATTCGCCTTTTGGCCTCGGACCGTTCAGCCGGCAAGACACTGTATGTTAGCGGGAAAGAGGTTGAGGTTAAAGAGGCTGTGCCTGAGTCCTTCCGGGGCATTGATATTGCCCTCTTCTCGGCGGGCACCGAGGTTAGTCGTCATTTCTCACCTATAGCCGCCCGTGCTGGGGCAGTAGTCATTGATAATAGCTCCGCCTTCAGAATGGTGCCTGAAGTGCCTCTGGTAGTACCTGAGGTTAACCTTGAAGATATTGGACTCCATCGAGGAATTATAGCCAATCCCAACTGCTCCACGATTCAAATGGTCGTGGCTTTATACCCATTGCACAAGGTTAATCCCATCAGGCGTATTATTGTTGACACCTACCAGGCAGTCTCGGGCACAGGTGCCGCCGCCGTAACCGAACTGACCACACAGGTCAGACAGGTGCTGGACGGGCAGACTACTATTCCACATGTCTACCCGCATCAGATAGCCTTTAACATATTGCCAGAGATAGACGTGTTCATGGATAACGGTTATACCAAAGAAGAATGGAAGATGGTAGAGGAAACGAAGAAGATAATGCACGCTCCCGACATAGACATTTCGGCCACCTGCGTTCGGGTTCCAGTATTTACGGGGCATAGTGAGTCAATTCATGTTGAATTCTCTCAGCCTATGTCTCCTGAGGAGGCGCACCGTATTCTCGCTCAGGCTCCGGGGGTCAAAGTCCTGGATGACCCGGCTATCAGTCTTTACCCGCAACCTTGGTCGGCAGCCGGTACCGAGGAGGTCTTTATCGGACGTGTCCGTCAGGATGCCTCTCATCCCAATGGTCTGGTCATGTGGGTCGTGGCTGACAATCTACGCAAAGGGGCTGCTCTCAATGCGGTCCAGATTGCCGAAGAAATGGTTAAGCGAGACTGGTTACATCAGGGAGGTTACAAATGAAGGAACTGGGTCGGCTCATAACCGCAATGGTAACCGTCTTTGATGAGCAAGGTGAGGTTGACTACGAGCAAACTAAGAAACTGGCCCTGGCCCTGCTCGTCTCGGGGAGTGACGGGCTGGTCGTCTCAGGCACGACCGGAGAATCACCGACACTCACCCATGAAGAGAAGCTGCGCCTTTTCGCCGAAATAAAATCAGCAGTAGGTGAGCGAGCAGCAGTGGTAGCTGGCACCGGCAGTAATAGCACTAAACAGAGCCTGGAGCTGACCAGGGAGGCAGAGCAGACCGGGGTTGACGCCTGTCTACTGGTAGTCCCTTACTATAACAAACCAACCCAGGAAGGGTTATACCAGCACTTCAAAACTATCGCCGAGGGCACCAGCTTACCGTGCATCCTCTATAATGTCCCATCGCGCACTGTGACCAGCCTCTCGGCAGAAACGATTATCAGGCTGAGTCAGATAGACAATATTATCGGGGTTAAGGAAGCGAGCGGTAGCCTGGACCAGGTCTCCAAGATTGTTAATGGCACCAGGGGAGGTTTCATTGTCTGGAGTGGCAATGACAGTGATACCCTGCCCATTCTCGCTGTGGGCGGTTACGGCGTGATTAGCGTTGCCTCACACCTGGTTGGCAACCAAATCAGGGCGATGATTCGCAGCTTTGTCAGCGGTAGGGCAGACGAGGCTGCCAGCATGCACCGTCACCTGCTACCCTTGATTAATACCCTGTTCATCATCTCCAATCCCATCCCGCTCAAGTATGCCCTCAACCAGGTTGGCTTTCCCGCGGGCAAGCCCCGCCTGCCGCTCACCGAGCCCGATGAGAAGTCAGCCGCCACTATCAGGGACGTCTTGAAAAACTACACAATTGACCTGGCTACATAGGTGGCAGAGGGTGGGGTTCTCCCAGAGGCGGCAACAGGTAAGTCAGGTGACGCCAGCGAATGTCAGCCTATCGGCGTTTTGTAGATAGTCTGCTCGCGTCTTGGTCCCACAGAAATGAGGTTCGCCGGGCAGGTCGTAAGCTGTTCCAGCCTGTCCAAGTAGCGGCGAGCCTCAGCAGGCAAACGCTCAAACTCCCGAATGTCACTGGTGGGAGCTTGCCACCCGGGCAGCTCCTCGTAGACAGGCTGGCATCGTTCCAAAGCAGCTACATTAGCCGGGAAATAATCGATTATGTCCCCATCCAGCTTGTAACCCACACATATCTTTAGCTTGGTAAAGACATCCAGGATATCAAGGCGGGTTATTGCCATACCGGTGAAGCCGTTGATTCGGGTACTGAATCGGGCAGCAACCGCATCAAACCAGCCACACCGCCGGGGTCTGCCAGTCGTTGTGCCATACTCATGAGCCCGCTCCCGCATCAGGTTACCGTCTGCGTCCTCAAGTTCAGTAGGCATAGGCCCGGCACCAACCCTGGTACAGTAAGCCTTGAATACGCCGAGAATGCGATTGAGCTTAACCGGGCTCAGGCCGGTACCCAAACAGCCTCCCGCTGCCAGCGGTGAAGAAGAGGTAGTGTAAGGATAGGTGCCGAAATCAGGGTCGAGCAAAGCTCCCTGGGCTCCTTCTAATAGAACCGGCTCATCGCGACTCAGTGCTTCCGCAACCATCACGGTTGTCTCACGAATATGGGGAGCCAGACGCTCAGCATATCCGCAGTACTGACCATATACCTCGTCCAGTGATAGGGGACTAACTCCGTAAACCTTGGTCAAGATGATGTTCTTATAGTCGAGTATAAAGCGGAGCCGCTCAAGTAGCGCCTCCTTGTCCAGGAGGTCGCCAGCCCTGATACCCAGCCTGGCCACCTTATCAGCGAAGGCAGGGCCTATACCTTTGCGCGTCGTACCCAGTGCCTTCCCACCCCGCGATTCCTCCTCCAGACCGTCAAGAAGGACATGATAGGGCATAATCAGGTGGGCACGGT
>CAZMZA010000111.1:0-4762 GCA_964570635.1 uncultured Dehalococcoidales bacterium | reverse complement strand
TCCTGGGTTAGGGGCCCAATCTGGTCAAGTGAGCTGGCAAAGGCAACCAGACCGTAGCGGCTCACCCTGCCATAGGTGGGTTTCAGTCCGGTAACACTGCAGAAACCGGCCGGCTGACGGATACTGCCTCCGGTATCCGACCCCAGGGCGTAGATAGCCTCGCCGGTAGCTACAGCGACTGCCGAGCCGCCGCTGCTACCCCCGGGCACTCGGCTCAAATCCCACGGGTTATGGGTGGGGAAGAAGGCGGAATGCTCGGTTGACGAGCCCATGGCAAACTCGTCCATATTAGCCCTGCCGACCACCACCGTGCCGCAATCGTTCAGTTTTTCTATCACTGTAGCATCATACGGGGGCACAAAATTCTCCAGCATCTTTGATGAGCAGGTGGTTCGTACACCCTTGATGCACATGTTGTCTTTGATTACCGCCGGGATGCCGGTCAGGGGGCTGACGTCGCCCGCGGCTATAAGCTGGTCGGCCTTTTGGGCTTGGTTCAGAGCTAGCTCGTCGGTAATGGTAACCAGGGCGCGAACCTTGGGGTCAGCCTCAGAGATGCGCTCAAGACAGGCCCTGGTCAGTTCAACTGATGAGAGCTCCCGATTCTTAAGCAGCCGGTGCGCCTCATGGATGGTCAGCTGGTTGGTGGTCAACCTCATCCCCCCTTTATCCCCTTGTTGAATGTGTTATTCGAGTACGGCTCGCACCCTGAAGAAATCCTCTTCCCTTCGGGGGGCGTTGGCTAGAATGTCACTCGGTGGCAGGGAAGGGGTTACTTCGTCTGGCTTCATTACATTCTGCAGAGGGACGGATTGTGCTGTAGGTGGGACGTTGCTGGTATCTACCCCCTGCAGTATCTCAAAGTTTTCCAGGATATGGGACAGTTGCTCTCTGAACCGGTCTATGTCGGTTTCAGTCAGGCCCACTCGAGCTAGGCGAGCAATGTGAAGTACTTCTTCACGACTTAACTTCATCATTCACCTCGGGAATTGCCTGGCGGGAGCTGGACATAATTATATGTGGCAATTATAGCACCCGCATCTGAATATTGGCAACAGAAGCCGCTGCTGAAGGACGGGGAGTCCGGCGGTGGCGCTTGCCAGTACCTATGGACTGCGCTTATAATGTTTAAGGCACAGTAATACCGAGGTTTCAATTCTGAATTGGGAAAGAGGTGACTAGATGGGGCAGTACGGGCTGGATAATATTCGTAACGTGGTTCTGCTATCTCATTCCGGTGCCGGCAAGACGTCACTGTCAGAGGCAGTCTTGTCCACCACCGGGGCTATTTCCCGACTGGGTAAGGTTGACGACGGCACCACTACGTCGGATTACGACCCCGATGAAATAAAGCGCCAGATTAGCATTAATCTGACCCTGCTTCCCTGCTTGTGGAGGGAGGCTAAAATCAATCTTATCGATACGCCCGGTTATTCCGATTTTGCCGGTGAGGTCAAGGCGGCCATCCGGGTCAGTGAGGGCGGAGTAATCGTGGTGTGCGCTGCTTCCGGCGTTGAGGTGGGTACCGAGCAGGTATGGGCGTACGCTGAGGAAGCTGAGCTCCCCCGTCTTATCTTTGTTAACAAGATGGACCGTGAGAACGCCAATTTCCAGCGGACTGTGGACGAGATACGCTCGAAGTTTGGCGTGAGGTGCGTGCCGCTTCAACTGCCAATAGGTGCTCAAGATACCCTTGAAGGGATAGTTGACCTGCTGGCGATGAAGAGCTACAGCGGTTCAGAGATGAAGGAGGGCGACATACCCTCTTCGCTGCAGAATGAAGTCGATTCGTACCGCAATCAACTGGTGGAGGCGGTAGCCGAGACCGACGATAATCTGCTGAACAAGTATCTGGAGGGCGAGGAACTGACCGCAGAAGAGCTTGCCGGTGGCTTGCGGCAGGCGATAGCTAAAGGCAAGGTAGTGCCCATTCTGGCTGGCTCGGCGCTGCGGAATGTGGGCATTCAATCACTGCTGGACAGTGTGTATAACTATTTACCGTCACCCAAGGAGCGGGATGTCATTGTTGCTGATAAGTCAGCAGAAGGGGGGGTGCGGAGGACTGAGCCGAGTGAGGAGGCTCCTTTAGCCGCTCTGGTGTTTAAGACCAGCGCTGACCCATACGTGGGTAAGCTTACCTACTTCCGGGTTTATAATGGCGTCATTGAAAGCAATTCCCAGGTGTGGAACGCAACACAGGAGGGGCAGGAACGTATAGGTCAGCTATTCGTTATGAGGGGTAAGAACCAGGAGCCGGTGCCTCAGCTTAGGGCTGGAGATATAGGGGCGGTAGCCAAATTAAGTCTGACCAGCACTGGTGATACCTTATCCAGCCGCGATAAGCCGGTGAAAATCGCTCCGGTTAAGTTCCCCGAGCCAATTTTTGGTGAGGCGGTACTGCCCAAGACCAAGGCTGACTTGGACAAGCTGGGGGCAGCCTTATCCCGGCTAGCTGAGGAAGACCCGACACTTGAGGTACGGCGGGAGCCTGATACCGGTGAGACTATTCTGTCAGGTCTTGGTGATGCACAGCTTGAGGTGGCGGCGGAGAAGATGTTGCGCAAATTCGGAGTCAATGTCAAGATGGAAACTCCCAAGGTGCCATATAAGGAGACTATCACCATATCGGCTAAGGCCGAGTATAAGCATAAAAAGCAGACCGGAGGTCATGGTCAATACGGACATGTCCTCTTGGAACTGGAGCCCTTGTCTCGTGGCAGTGGTTCCGAGTTTGTCGATAAGATAGTGGGTGGTGTCATACCCAAGAATTACATCCCCTCGGTGGAGAAGGGGGTTAACGAAGCCATGCAGGAGGGGGTTCTGGCCGGCTACCCCGTTGTTGACATAAGGGCAAGGGTTTACGATGGTAGCTTCCATCCGGTTGACTCCTCAGATATATGTTTCAAGATTGCCGGGGCACAGGCGCTCAAGAAGGGATTAGCCCAGGCGCAACCAATTCTACTTGAGCCGATAATGAATCTTGAGGTCACGGTCCCTGAGGAGTTCACCGGTGATATTATAGGTGACCTTAATACCAAGCGGGCCCGTGTGCTGGGGATGAACCCCCTCGCCGGGTCTAATGTTATCGAGGCTCAGGTGCCTCAGGCTGAAATCTTGCGCTATGCCATAGACCTGAAGTCAATAACCCAGGGTAGGGGTAGCTTCAAGGTCGGGTTCAGTCACTACGAGGAGGTACCAGCCCAGGTAACACAGAAGGTTATTGCGGCAAGACAAACAGCAAAGGCCGAATCCAAGTAACGCTTGTCTCCGGCCTCATGAACACGAAGCAGCTCACAGTGAAGTACAGAGAGCTTCTACCCCGATAGGAGTTCTCTGACCTTGTTGGTGAAGGCGGGCAGCACCTTCTTCCAGTCCCCGATGGTAGCGTAGCGAGCTTGCTTGACTATATTGGACTCGGGGTCTTTATTGATGGCGATAATGTTCTTGGAACCAGAACAGCCGGACATGTGCTGGCTGGAACCGGAGAGACCTACCGCAATATAGAGGTCAGGGGTAACAATCTTGCCGGTCAGCCCTACCTGGATGGTAGTCGGTACCCAGGCATTATCACAGGGTGGTCGGCTGGCACCTAACGCGCCTTTAAGCAGTTTAGCCAGCTCTTCCAGTTGCTTGAAACCATCGGCCCCGCCAATACCTCTACCTCCGCTAACGACTACTGACGCATCCTCCAGCTTGACCCCTTCAACCTCCTCCTTCACCTTGTCCAGTACCTTGGTCTTAATGGCTGATGGGTCTATTCCAGCGTCGACAGTAATGACCTCACCTTTTCTTGAGGCGTTCTGCTCCAGGGGCGCCATCGCTTTCGACCTGACGGTAACAATTTGTGGGTCGGTGTCAAAGGTAAAGACGGCCTGTGCGTTCCCGCCATATACGGGTTTGGTCTGCAGCAATCGCTTTGAACCCGGGTCAATGGACAGCTCCAGGCAGTCAAGAGAGGCGGCTGTCTCCAGTCTGAAGGCCAGGCTTGGTGCCAGGTCACGACCGACAGACGTCTGTCCCAGGATAAGAATACGTGGCATTGCCTGCTTGATTACCTTTTCTATGACCGATACATAAGTAGCGGTCTGGTAGTCTTTAAGTTGGGAGTCGTCCACTACATATACCTTGTCTGCGCCAAAGGCTATTGCCTCCTGGGCTAAGCCGCTTACGCCGCTACCGACCAGCACGGCCGATAACTCCTCTCCCAGTTCGTCAGCGAGCCTTCTGCCGGCACCCAGTACTTCGGTGGCGATTGCTATTAGCTTACCCTCGCTAACCTCGCAATAAGCCATAACACCTTTGTATTCAGCCATCAAAATTACCTCCTTGAATCTATAGCCGGAAGACTCTTTGCTTAGATTATTTTAGCCTCCCTGAGTTTAAGGGCAAGGTTGGCCCCTGCCTCCTCCGGGGTCTCCCCCTCTACAATTTCAACAATGGCCTCATGGACCGGTTGGTACAGCTTGAGCATCTTAGTCCGTCTGCCTGCGGCACCGACCTGGCCGGCGTCAACCCCTATATCCGCGGGGCTCCAGATGACGGGCTCCTGCTTCTTGGCGGCCATGATTCCTTTTATGGTAGGGTAGCGGGGCTCACCAACCTCGTTGCTTATGGTAAGCAGGGCGGGCAGTGACACTTCAACGACCTCATATCCGTCAGCGGTCAGGCGTTCCACTTTTGCCTTGCCGTCGCTGGGGTCGATTTTCTTGACCAGGGTTATGCTGGGCAGCCCCAGTATCTCAGCGATGCCAGAACCTACCTG
>CAZMZA010000110.1:0-4809 GCA_964570635.1 uncultured Dehalococcoidales bacterium | reverse complement strand
CCCGGAGAATGGCCAGAGAGGATGGGATACTGGCCGGCATATCGGCGGGAGCGGCAACCTGGGTCGCCTAAGAGGTGGCCAGAAGGCAGGAAAGTGAGGGCAAGCTCATAGTAGCGGTTCTACCGGACACTGGCGAGCGCTACCTTTCCACCTGGCTCTTCCAGGAGGCATACCGGGGAGAAGCAGAAATCTAGGGGGTAGGATAGTTGTTTAAAACCTTTAGAGAAGACATACAAACGGTATTCAATGAAGACCCGGCGGCGAGGAGTATGCTTGAGGTTCTCTTCTGCTATCCGGGACTACATGCCCTCTGGTTCCATCGCCTGGCTCATTTTCTCTGGCAGCGCAAGCTGCGGTTTCTGGCGCGCTTTGTCTCCCATATCGGTCGCTTCCTGACCGGTATCGAAATTCACCCTGGAGCCAGAATCGGCCGGCGGTTCTTTATTGACCACGGAGCGGGAGTGGTCATCGGAGAGACAGCCGAAGTGGGAGATGACGTGCTGATTTATCAGGGGGTTGTCCTGGGTGGAACCACTCTGAAGAAAGGGAAGCGCCATCCTACAATCGGCAACAATGTGGTAATGGGGACCGGCTCGGTGGCTTTGGGGGCTATCACCATAGGCGATGGGGCCAAGATTGGCTCAGGCTCGGTGGTAGTAAAATCGGTTCCCGCCGGGGCTACGGTGGTGGGCATCCCGGGCAGAATAGTAGAGGACAGCCATAAGCCGCTCCTGGACTTAGAGCACGGGCAGCTGCCTGACCCGGTGGCCGAAGCTATAAGGCTTGTCTTGGGAGAGCAGGAAAAGTTAGGCGAGCGCCTGGAGAGGCTTGAGGACTTGAGCGGACTGGCAGTCCCTAAAGATGAATTGAGGGAGAAGAGGCAGGAAATAGCCAGGGAGTTCAGCCAAGGAGAGGGAATATGAGGTTTGAAACACTAGCCATCCATGCCGGGGAGAGACCGGATACGAAATTCGGTGCCGTCTCAGTACCCATATACCAGACATCGACCTTTGTCTTTGAGGATGTGGGCAAAACCAGAGGCTATGACTACTCACGCACAGCCAACCCGACGAGAAAGGTTCTGGAGGATACCATTGCCCACCTTGAGGGTGGGAAGGCGGGTTTTGCCTTTGCCACCGGTATGGCTGCCGAAGCTACCGTTGTCCACCTGCTTAAGGCAGGCGACCATGTAATCTCCGGGGACGATGTCTACGGGGGAACCTACAGGCTGTTTCAGGACGTAATGCGGGACTTCGGGCTTGAGTTTACCTTCCTGAGAATGGACGACAGGGAGAGAATTGAAGAGGCAATAAAGCCCAATACCAGGATGCTTTGGCTGGAGACTCCGTCCAACCCTTTGCTGAATATCGTTGACATCGAAATGGTGGCTGATATTGCCAGAAAGCACAAGGTGTTGACGGTACTCGATAATACCTTTGCCACTCCCTACTTCTTGAGACCGATTGAGTATGGGGTTGACCTCGTTGTCCATTCCACAACCAAGTATCTCAACGGGCACTGCGATGTTGTCGGCGGTGCCGTGGTAACCACCACTGATGAGTTAACGCAGAGGGTTCAATTTCTCCTCAATGCCATGGGAACCTGTGCCTCCCCGTTTGATTGCTGGCTGGTGCTTCGGGGAATTGAGACCCTGGCGGTGAGGATGAAACAGCACGAGGAGAATGCCATTGCCGTGGCAGATTACCTTAACGGCCACCGTGCCGTAAGGCGGGTGTTCTATCCCGGGCTCAAGTCCCACCCGGGTCATGATATCGCTAAAAGGCAGATGAAGGGGTTTGGTGGGGTGGTCTCCTTTGAATTAAAGGGGGGGACTGAGGCGGTTAATAGCTTCCTGGGAAGAACCAGGGTCTATTCCCTGGCCGAGTCGCTGGGCGGTGTTGCTTCCCTTGCTGAGCACCCGGCGACGATGAGCCACGCCTCGATGCCTAGAGAGCACAGGGAAAAGGTGGGCATCACCGACGAACTAATCCGGCTGTCGGTAGGTTTAGAACATATTGACGATTTGATTGATGATTTACGCCAGGCGTTGGGGCCTAGCTGAAGGAGTGGGGACATGTCTTATGCCAGAGCTTTGCGTTGCCGAAAATGCGGACAGGAATATCCCCTGAAGCCTGTTAACCTGTGCGATTTTTGCCTTAGCCCGCTGGAGGTCAGCTATGACTATAAGGCTATGGCTAAGGTAATAAGTCGGGAGAAGATTGCTGAAGGGCCACTGGGTATGTGGCGCTATCGCGACCTATTACCAGTGGAAGGTAAGGAGGTGAATATTGGCACCGGCTTTACCCCGCTGGTCAAAGCTGATAACCTGGGGCGTGAACTGGGGCTGGACCGACTCTACATCAAGAATGACGGTCTTAACCCGACCTATTCTTTCAAGGATAGGGTAGTCTCGGTGGCCGTTACCAAGGCGCGGGAGTTCGGCTTTGACACCGTGGCTTGCGCTTCCACCGGAAATCTGGCGGCCAGTGTTGCCGCCCACGCTGCCAAAGCAAACATGAGGGCTTATGTTTTCGTTCCTTCTGATGTAGAATTGGGTAAGCTGGTAGGGACATCAATCTATAACCCGGTTGTGGTGACTGTTAACGGGAGCTATGATGACGTCAATCGCCTCTGTGCCGGGCTGGCCCAGAGGTACAACTGGGGGTTTATCAATATTAACCTCAGGCCATATTACGCTGAGGGAAGCAAGACCCTGGGCTACGAGGTGGCGGAGCAGCTGGGGTGGCGTGGTCCTGACTGTGTAGTGGCTCCCAGCGCCTCGGGGCTACTCTTTACACGAATATGGAAAGGTCTGGATGAGCTATCTATGCTTGGCTTAATCGAACCGGTCAATACCCATATGTACCTCAGTCAGGCGGCTGGTTCGGCGCCTATCGTTAATGCCTTTCAGGCTGGCAGTCTCCACGTGCACCCGGTGGAGCCGGACACCATCGCCAGGTCAATAGCCATCGGAAACCCTGCCGACGGCTATTATGCCTTGATGGTGGCCAGGCAATCGGGGGGCGGGGCCGGTGCCGTCACTGATGAGGAAGCTATCGCCGGGATGAAGCTCCTGGCTCAAACCGAAGGCATCTTTGCCGAGGCAGCCGGTGGGGTAGTAGTCGGCACACTGAAGAAGCTGGCGGCTTCGGGGGCAATCAAGAGAAACGAGCTTACGGTGGCTTTTATCACCGGGGCCGGACCGAGGACTCAGGAGATATTGACCGACATCGTGCAACCGTTTGCTGTCCAGCCCAGCCTGGAATCGTTTGAGGAAGTACTAGGTGCGCGGGTTTGAGCTGGTCGTACCCCACCTGGGTGGTTACACCAATCACAGGAAAGATAAAGGGGGCTAAGATGGTCAAGAGACAGGTAATGTTTACCTTCCCGCCGGAGTTGATTAGGGAGCCGATTATTTTTAACCTCGGTCTGCAGTTTAAGGTTATCCCCAATATCCGCCGGGCTGATATTTCAGAAAATAAGGGCTGGGTAGTTTTGGAGCTGGAGGGGGAAGAGAAAGATATTGAGGCGGGTATTGCCTGGCTAACCGGTAAAGGCATAAGGGTTGACCCGGTCACTGGTGATATCGTGGAGGGTTAAGAAATGGGACGGATATGCCTTGACTATGCTGCCACTACGCCGACACACCCCGACGTGGTAAAGACGATGCTTCCATATTTCGCTGACGTCTTTGGTAACCCTTCGAGCATCCATTCCTACGGGCAGGAGGCAAAGGGAGCTATTGAGGAGGCACGGGCTAAGGTCGCCGCCCTTATTGGCGCTCAGGAGGAGGAAATCGTCTTTACCAGTGGTGGGACTGAAGCCGATAACCACGTTCTAAAGGGCGTGGCTTATGCCAGCGAGAGCAAAGGGGACCACATCATCACCAGCTCCATTGAGCACCATGCGGTGATAGAGACCGCCAAGTTTTTGGAGAGGAGGGGGTTCAGGGTAACCTATCTGCCGGTGGACGAGTACGGCTCGGTTGACCCTGGTGATGTCAAGAAGGCTATTACGGACAGGACCATCCTCATTTCGGTGATGCACGCCAACAACGAGATGGGCACCATAGAGCCGATAGCCGAGATAGGCAGGATTGCCCAGGAGGCAGGCGTCTATTTTCATACTGATGCGGTGCAGACGTTCGGGCACATCCCGGTAGATGTGAATGAGCTTGGGGTAGACCTGCTCTCCATGTCAGCCCACAAGCTCTACGGTCCCAAGGGGGTCGGCGCCTTATATATCAGAAAAGGTACCAGGCTAGTCCCCTTCATGCATGGCGGTGAGCAGGAGAGGAGAAGACGGGCGAGCACCGAGAACGTTCCCGGGATTGTAGGCTTCAGCAAGGCGGTGGAAATCGCCCGGCAGGAAATGGCTGAAGAAGCGGAGCGGCTGGCCCGCCTCCGTGACCGGCTCATTAGCGGTCTCTTGGAACGGATTGAGCACACCCGCCTTAACGGTCATCCCTTAAGCAGGCTGCCCAACAATGTCAATGTGAGTGTCGATTTTGTGGAGGGGGAGTCAATGCTCCTGAACCTTGACCTGGAGGGCATTTGTGCTTCTACCGGCTCAGCCTGCAGCTCGTCAAGTCTGGAACCGTCTCATGTGCTCCTGGCAATGGGGCTTTCCCACGAACAGGCGCATGGCTCGCTGAGGTTCAGTCTGGGTAAGTGGACTACTGAGGAGGAGATAGGTCGAGTCCTTGAGGTATTACCCCGAATTGTGGCCAAACTGAGGGCCATGTCACCCCTTTTGAAAAGTCACGGGTAGGAGAAGTTAAGGATGCACGAGACCTGGTCACTATATAGC
>CAZMZA010000109.1:0-4809 GCA_964570635.1 uncultured Dehalococcoidales bacterium | reverse complement strand
GCTGACCACGATAACCCCTAGCCCCTGAAAAATGTCCATGGCTTTTACCGCAGTGTCACCCTTGGTCGATGCCACCACCACCGTCTTGATACCAAGCTCCTTTGCCCGCTCCCTGGCTACGCGCAATACCGCTTCAGCATTCTCGTCCCCCGGGTTCTCAAAATACGTCGCCTTCAGTTCCATGTCTCTACACCCTCCAATATATTTCTAGTATTTCCTTCAAGCAATTTTACCACATTGCCTGGCTATATTGGGTGTGGTATAGTTTACTCATAGTGGAACCCAAGGTCGATTTTATTCCTTCGGGCGGTGTTACTTCCCCCCAGGGGTTTCTGGCTGGCGCTACCTGCGCTGGGATAAAGGAAAAGGCGAAAGACAGTTTAGACCTGGGCATCCTGTTTTCTGAAGTGCCTTGTGTGGCGGCGGCCCTATTTACCGCCAACAAGGTTAAAGCGGCCCCGGTAGTTTTGTCCCAGCAGCGGGTGAAATCAGGCAGGGCAGCGGCAGTGGTCGTGAATAGCGGCTGTGCCAATGCCTTTACCGGTGAGCGGGGTCTGGTCGATGCCGCCGAGATGGCGGAGCTGGTGGCCAGGAGCTGCGGAATACCAGCGGAGGAGGTTCTGGTAGCCAGCACCGGGGTGACTGGCGAGCCATTACCGATGCCGCTTATCAAAGACGGCATAGAGCGGATTGTTCTATCTCGTGACGGCGGTCACGACCTGGCACGGGCAATAATGACCACCGATACCGTACCTAAAGAAGCGGCAGTCGCTGTCGGCGGCTTTACCATTGGCGGAGTCGCCAAGGGTTCGGGGATGATTCACCCGCAACTCGGCACCATGTTCTGTTTCTTGACCACCGATGCCGCCGTTGAGCTGGACTTTCTCAGGGCAGCACTTCGAAAGGCGGTGGATGTCTCACTTAATATGGTCTCTATTGATGGCGATACCAGTCCCAGCGATACGGTGCTGATACTGGCCAACGGGCTGGCGGGGGGAACGGCAATCTCGTCAGATAGCCGGGAGTCTCCCCTTTTCCAGCAGGCACTGGAGCAGGTCTGCATCCACCTGGCCAGGAGTATTGCCCGCGACGGCGAGGGAGCCACCAGGCTTATTGAGGTTACGGTTAACGGTGCGGTCAGTCTGGCCGAGGCCAGGTTAGCTGCCCGGACGGTGGTGAGTTCCCCCCTGGTAAAATCGGCGGTGCACGGTAGCGACCCTAACTGGGGAAGGATTGTAGCTGCGGTGGGACGCAGCGGGGTAGAGGTGGTGGAATCAAAGATTGACCTTGATATCGGTAACGTCTGCCTAGTAAGGGCCGGGCAGGTGCTACCCTTCGACAAGCGCAGTGTAATTGAGGTTCTGGAAGGCAGTGAAGTGCCTATAAGCTTGAATCTCAACCTGGGCAAGGCTGAGGCTACTGCCTGGGGTTGCGACCTGTCTGAGGAATATGTGACCATCAACAGCCAGTACACGACTTGAGGGATTAAAATTGAGCGAGTTTGACGGAGTTATCGTAGTCAAGATAGGCGGCGCCACCTTTGGCAGCCATGACACTACTCTGGAGGATATGGTTTATCTCCAGCAGCAGGGCAAATCACTGGTGGTAGTGCATGGTGGAGCCAACGTAGTAACCGAGTGGCTCACCAGACAGGGGACACCGACGCGATTTATACACGGTGAGCGCGTAACCGACGAAACGGCACTGCAAATGGTGACAGCCGTACTCGGGGGCCTGGTCAATAAGGAAATTGTAGCCGCTATCAATAACCTGGGGGGACAAGCGGTAGGTATCACTGGTGCCGACGGTGCTCTCCTTCAAGGGAAAATCAGGGAAAAGGAGATGGGCTACGTTGGCGCGGTGGCAAAGGTAGACCTGGGTCTTTTGCAGGCCTTGCTGAAATCAGGCTACATCCCGGTAATCGCCCCGCTGAGCCTCTACTCCTTTGACAGACCGGACGACGCCCCCTACCTGCTCAATGTAAACGGTGATACTGTAGCCGGTGAGATTGCTGCCGCCATCGCTGCCGAAAAACTGATTTTCCTCACCGATGTGGCCGGTATCTGTGACCAATCGGGCAAACTTCTGGCTCACCTCTCCCCCAAGGAAGCAGAAGACCTGATGGCTTCGGGGGTGGCTTCCGGAGGCATGGTGGTCAAGATTAAAGCCTGCTTGAGGGCTTTATCCAGCACTGCCACTGCCCGTATCATAGACGGTACGCAGCCCCACGCCCTGCTCAAGGAACTAGAGGGGCGCAGTGACGGCACGACAATTGAGGGACAAAGATGAGCAACTGGCAGGAACTTGAACACAAGTACTTCATGCATACCGTAGAGCGCGTACCACTGACCCTGGTCAGGGGTCAAGGGGCGCGGGTATGGGACGAAGACGGCCGGGAATATCTGGATTTCGTCGGCGGCTGGGCAGTCAACAGCCTGGGGCACTGCCCGCCAGTGGTTGTTGACGCCATAGCGGAACAGGCACAGACCCTCATTCAGGCCTCCAATCAATTCTACACCATCCCTCAAATTCGCCTGGCCGAGCTTCTGCTCCAGCACAGTTGCCTAGATAAAGTCTTCTTCTGCAACAGCGGGACTGAGGCAAACGAGGGGGCAGCCAAGCTAGCCCGCCGTTACGGAGAGCACCACCTGGGCGGAGCCTATGAGATTATCACGACTGCCGGTTCCTTTCATGGCCGCACCCTGGCCATGGTAGCGGCTACCGGGCAGTCCAAATTCCAGGCGCCATATGTGCCTTTACCATCCGGTTTCGTCAATGTTGAGTATAATAGTGTTGAGGCAATAAAGGCAGCCACCACAGACAAGACCTGTGCCGTAATGCTGGAAGCGATACAGGGCGAGGGAGGGGTCAATATACCTGACGCTGGTTATCTGAAGGCAGTGCGGGCCTGGTGCGACGAAAAGGGCATTCTGTTTGTCCTGGATGAAATTCAGACCGGGATGGGCCGGACGGGAACGCTCTTCGCCTATGAGCAGTCCGGCACGGAACCCGACGTAATGACTCTGGCCAAGGGCCTGGCTAGCGGCATACCGGTTGGAGCTGTCCTGGCCAAAGACGGGGCGTCGGTTTTCATCCCCGGAGAGCACGGCTCCACCTTTGGCGGAAACCCCGTAGCCTGCGCCGCAGCTTATGCTACACTAAAATATGTTATTGACAATGATATTGCCGGGAATGCCCA
Organism: uncultured Dehalococcoidales bacterium; assembly: GCA_964570635.1. Taxonomy (GTDB): domain Bacteria; phylum Chloroflexota; class Dehalococcoidia; order Dehalococcoidales; family CAYYQY01; genus CAYYQY01. The sequence continues at coordinate 1,610 of CAZMZA010000109.1, read as the reverse complement.
TAGAGTGGGACAATACCTCATGGCTGGACTGGAAAAGCTGAAGGATAAACACCGGTTCATCACCGATGCGCGTGGGCGGGGGCTTCTGGCAGCCCTGGAGTTCGGCAGTGACATCGCCAAATCGGTGTTAATGGCCTGCCTTGATAGGGGCCTACTGGTCAACCGGCTCAAGCCCAATGCGCTGCGCTTCATGCCTCCCCTTATTATTGGCGAGGCTGAGGTCGATGAGGCGCTGGACATCCTGGACAAGGTATTATCCAGCATCGGTGAGCAGGTATAAAATAGTTCAGCGGGGGCCGGTCAACAAATAATCTAAATCAGTTTAACGGAGGTTCAGGAGTGGCGGATAAAGTGGTATTGGCTTACAGCGGCGGACTGGATACGTCGGTCGCCATAAAATGGCTATCAGAGGAATACGACCTGGATGTTATTGCGCTTACCGTTGATGTCGGCAATGAGCGTGATTTTTCTGCCGTCCGGCAGAAGGCACTTGATACTGGTGCGATTAAAGCGCTAGTAATTGACGCCAAGGAGCTATTCATCACCCATTTCATCTTTCCGGCGCTGCAGGCCGACGCCGTATATGAAGGGCAATATCCGCTGGCTACTGCTCTGTCCCGGCCACTGATGGCCAAGCTGCTGGTGGATACGGCACAGGAAGAAGGAGCTACCACTGTGGCTCACGGGTGCACGGGTAAGGGCAATGACCAGGTACGGTTTGAGGTCAGCGTCAATGCCCTGGCTCCTGACCTCAAGATTATCGCCCCGGCCCGGGAATGGGGTATGAATCGGGAACAGACCATTAATTACGCACAGCACCACGGTATTCCGGTACCGGTTACCGTTTCCAGCCCCTACTCGGTTGATGAAAACCTCTGGGGAAGGAGTAACGAGTGCGGGGTTCTCGAAGACCCCTGGGTTGAACCTCCCGCCGACGCCTTTGCCTGGACGAAGTCTCCCGCCGAAGCTCCAGATGAGCCAGCCTACCTTGATATTGGTTTCGACAAGGGTATACCGGTCACTATCGATGGACAGAAAATCGGCGGTCTCAGTCTAATACAGCGACTGAATGACCTGGCCGGCAGCCACGGTGTGGGAAGGATTGACCATATAGAGAACAGGCTGGTGGGGATAAAGTCACGAGAGATTTACGAGGCGCCGGCAGCTACCGTATTGCTCCAGGCACACCAGGCTCTTGAGGCTATGACCCTATCCAAAGAGCAGCTGCGTTTTAAGCAGAAGGTAGCTATGGAATATGCCGACCTCATCTATAACGGTCTGTGGTTTACCTCACTCCACCAGGATTTGGCTGCCTATGTCAGGAGCTCACAGCGCTGAGTCACCGGGACAGTCCGGCTGAAACTGTTCAAAGGAACCGCCACCGTGGTCGGGCGGAAATCACCATTTTCTTTGTACGACTATGGTCTGGCTACGTACGATAAGGGCGACCAGTTTGACCAGAGCGCCTCGCCCGGCTTTATTCACATCTGGGGGCTTCCAGTCAGGACCCAGGCACAGGTGCAGGGTATCAGCAGCTTCGAGGAAAAGGAAGGGTAGAATGAGCCATATTCGCGGTCGCTTTCAGAAGGCAACTGATAAATCAGTAACGG
>CAZMZA010000108.1:0-4938 GCA_964570635.1 uncultured Dehalococcoidales bacterium | reverse complement strand
CCCCAGACCAGAGCTTCGACCAGGGCCTCAATGGGTAGACCGACCCAGTAGCCCTGGACTGTGTCATAGACGCCCATTGGCAGGAGTTCATTCCTTAGTGGCGGAACATAGCCTTTGGGTGGCTGGATAATCACTTGTTGAGGTCCATATGGCCGTGGTCCCTTTGGCCGTGGTCCAACTAGCCCTTTAGTCATCGTAGATCCTCCTTATTAAATTTGCTACCTGAATAGAAAAGCCGGCAGCTTAACCTGTTTAGCTAGTGGCCTTCATGATAGGTTTCAGCATGGACATGACCACGGCGAGCATCATTATCATCATAATCATGTTCATCATCGTAGTCATATCAAACCCACCGGTTGTCTGAGTGGGGTAGTAGTATTGGCCGCCATAACCAAGATACTGCTGTGGCCTGGCCTGCTGACCGAAGAATTGCTGAGTCCCGAACATTACCTTAGCCTCCTTCTGTTGTTATTTCCCCGGTGAGCTACGAGCTCACGCTGGCCATCATGGGCCTCATCATTGACATGACTACGGCGAGCATCATTATCATCATAATCATGTTCATCATCGTACTCATATCAAACCCACCGGTTGTCTGCATGGGGAAGAACGCAGATGGGCCAGCAATCTGCTGTGGCATCGGCCCCGTTACTTGCTGGGGATTATAGCCCGGGCTGGGTATGGGGCCGGTCACTTGCTGAACTCCAAACATGGCTTACCTCCTTCCGATTCTTACTTCGTATAGCCGCTTTGCTTCCCGCTCAACGCACTCCATGTCCCTGGTGGGACAGACACGCCTGGCTGTCTCTACCGCCCAATGGCCATAGCTGTCCTCTAGCTCCTGGTAGGGATTAACCAGGTGGGAATACTCATTCATCAAGCCTGCCACCCCAAGCAAGAAGAACGCTCCCTCTAGATACTGAGCAGGTTGCATCATCAGCTACTCTAGCGGCTAATCTTGCGCCGCCAGTTTCGGCCCCATTTGGTCGGGTCAGGAGCCCGGTAGGTCGCCCCGTCAACGCCGCCGTTATAGGCAGATTTGGTATTGGGCCCGAAGGGCAGCTCGCCATACGAGGTCTTCATATCGGCTTTGGCGGCATCGTAGTTGGTTTTCATTGTGGGGCCTTTCCTGGTTAGCTTTCCGGTTCCCTTGGAGACCATTTCATCCAATGTGGCTGGCATATTCGCACCTCCTGCAGCATTTTCTTGAGCCAGGGCGGGTGGGCCCCAGCTCTTTCTCGGAGGTTGCAACCCTGACCAAAAAGGAAAAGGGGTGTTGCCTTCAACCTTTTCAGCTAAAGGTTGCAACACCCCTTTTAATTGCCCTGGGAGCAGCCGTTAGAACCAAAAAGCCGCGAGAGCCGGTCCTACCGGCATGCTCTCACGGCTTAATTGAACCCTAGAATTAATTTACCTGTTTGTCAAGTGGTTACTGCGACACTCTCTCCATCCAGTTGGCCCATTTCTTTTCCTGGGCCAGTTTATAGCGGCGGAGCTCCTTTCTCTTAATCCCGGCTATCCTCTCTTGAGGAAAAAGCTCTTTGAGCTTCGGATTGACACCAGGCTCCAGCGTCACGACATTATTCTGCTTTTCTGTCGTGACGCCATAGCTATGCTCCGCCATGCTGCCGGCTTCACAGGCGGTTCGCAGCAGGGCCAGGGCAACTACCCATTGTAACAAGGCAAGTAAGCTATTCATAGAGCGTCACGTCATACCCCATTGCCTGAAATCCCCGGGTAAGCATATCGCTCCAGCTGCCCAGGGCCGATTTTATCATCTGCTCTACCTGCTCGTTATCTGATTGGCCAATCTCCAGCTTGAAGCCCCGGGGCTCTTTCACAATCTTCACCGGCACCCGGCCGAGGGCTTCCCTGATCTCGGGCGGAGCTTTCCCCATCTCCTGAGCCATCAACCTGAAAAGCATATCTCTGGCCTGGGGAGTGGCCAGCATCTGCTGAAAGTTAAACATTCTCTTCCTCCTTTAGGTCTTTGACACGCTTACGCTTAATTGGGGGCGGCTGCCAGGGCTGCTGCTGACCTGGAGGCGGTTGCTGGCCTCCCATCTGCCCCATCGAAAAGCCAAACATGCCCATCAGCTGCTGGGCCGACTGTATCATACCAACCGCCCTGGTCACCGGGTCGGTAGAGGTCGAACGAACAGACGATTTGATAGCCTCCAGCTCGGGGCCAAACTTATCAACTATCTCGCTGGCGGTTTCGTAGGCTGCCCGGTCGGCAATCTCTACATTGGACTCCCTGGCCCTCTGGGCAGCGGCATCCATATCCTTTCGCGACTGCTCCATGATATCCAGGACAGGCTTAATCGCCTTGCTCTGGGCATCCGACTGGCCCTTCATAATCTCCACATCGGTGAGCACCATCATCTGCGCTGCCCGAAGTAACATCATCCCCTTCAGCATCCATTCCCCGGCCTGGCCGTCACCCAGGGTATAGCGCTGCATGATTGCCTCAGGTGAGATGACTTCCTGACCCGAGCCAGCCTTTAGCACCATCGGCAGCCGTTCCAGAGCATCATCCCCGTTTGCCCCCTTAGGCTGCCCCTTGGGTTTTAGTCGCTTCCTGGCTGCTATGTACACAGTGGTATAGGGGAAACCCCATTCCTTCTCTATCTGCTTGGGAGTAAATCCCTGGTCAAGCAGCTCCTCTACCTTACTGTTCTCGGTTTCATCCACCGGCAGCGGCGCCGGCTCAATCTCTTTTTCCTTCTCGTCCTTTTTGTTATCATTCATTTTCTCACCTCGCAAACCACCCTAGTATTCCAGCTATGATATGTCAAGGGGATTAATATCATAGCTGTAGCTATGATATCGCCAGGTATGATAGGTCAGCTAGAGCGCATACTTATCCCTCTCTATCCAGACCCGGTAACCCCCTGGAGCTGACTTGCAAAGAGAAGCTGGACGGCCTTTTCTACCCCAAGCTGCGGGGTCAACCTGGATACTCTGACCGCATCCCTCACATCCTGCGATAAGCCGTCAAGCCGGCGGGCTATTTCATCAGCCAGGCTGGCTTCTACATGCTCTCGCCGCACCAAGACGCCTTTAACTACGGTAACGTAATCGGCCCGGGTGTAGGCTAAAATTCTCCTTACGGCAAAGCGAGATAGTAACTCCGGTGAAAGCCCGTGAAGCCGGTTCGTAGCCGCTATCACCCAGATGCGCTGCGTCAGCTCCAGCTCCCGACCTTTCTTGGCTCTGACCAGCCGGCCACCCTCCATCATGGATAGTAGAGCGGCAGTATCGGCAGCATTCATCTTGTCCAGCTCATCAATTAGTAGCACCCGCGGGCGTTTCAGCACCACCAGGTCCCATAAGCCGGCCTTAGAGGCAGCCGAGCCGACGAGCCACCTGGCTTGCTCGCCACAGGCTCTCTCTATGTCCCACAGGAAGAGGGTCTTGGCCAGAGCCGGCGGTCCGGCGAGTAACACATGGACGGGCTTCTCAGCGCAAAGACAAGCCCGCAGCAGCTCTTTGACATCACCATGCCCGATGATATCAGAAAAGATATCTTCGGGTAGCTCAAGCTTCTCAACCTCTTCCTCAACCACCTGGCCGGGCTCCAGCGACTCCAGCGCTTCTCTAGCCTTCTCCGAAATGAAGTAGCCGGTGTAGCTATTGGACTTGAAGGGATTGGTGAGATACCCTTCCAGGAAGAGACGGTTCAGTACCGCCGGCTGAACCTTGACATCACGCCAGCACCAGCCGAGGTCCATTCCAGGCTTACTCATGTCAAGCGTCTTCTCGTAGTCAGCTATCTTTTCCAGTATTTCAATGTCTCCCTCTCTCATTCTAGTCACCACCTCCTTCATTTTGACAATATTGTCTACATCAGCACTGCGTCTTCATAGACCTGGTTCTTATTGGTTAGTCTCATACCCACCCCCTTTCCTTTTTTATAATCTCGTATGCAGCCATCACCATGCGGAAGAGAAATGTAGTGCCGGGTGTCTCCGACTGGTCGGGATGGAGCTTAAACACGAGCTCCCGGTACAGCTTCTTTACCTACTCATCCGTCGCTGACTTCTCCAGCCCCAGCACCTGGTAGGGGTCAAAGCCTGGAGCTCCCTGCATCGCGCTCTGGAGATGGCTGAAGTCAATGCCCATAGACTGGATAAAGGCCATAATCTTGCCCGGCTCCAGCATCCCCTTAAGGGCATCATCTATCCAGCCCCGGAGCTCCTCCGTCATCACCTCGGCAACTCGCCGCTGCATCCTGGCTGTCCTATCTTCACTCATCTCAGTGCGGTTTTCCCCTCCGGCCGTAAGGGTTCCTCACTTTTCCCTTGCCTCTACGCCCATCCTTGCTTGCCTTTCCCTCAGCTAGAGCCATGTTCTTCCGCAATAGCCTCCCAAAATCTCTCACCTCGCCACAGTATTTGCACCGGCCAACATTGCGGCTATCTATAAACCAGTAGTGAGGCGGGCAGCTTTCACGTTTTTGGCCTACTTCCACTAACCTTGTCTCCTATGAAGGTAGCTCATTACCCATAAACCCAGGGCAAAGCCCAGGATGAAAGCAAAGCTAACAGCCAGTCCTGCCTGCCAAAACAAATGGAATAAGTCAACAATTTGGATATTCATTTGCCCTCATCCTCTCCAGGCCCGAGCATGAAATGTTTCCCGGCCGTGACCTGGTAAACGCTCTGCCCGTTACGGGTAACAACATGGGGCAGGAAGATTTCCTCCATTTTCACCATCTCTGTCTCCAATAGACTCATTTGTGCCTCAACCCAATCCTTGATAATGCGCCAGGCCACCCGGTAGGCGTGCTCTTCATTAGCATGTCGGGCTGGTACCTCACCGTTATAGTGCTGTCTTTGCAGCACCCGCAGGGTAGCCGCAGCATCGATAGGTAGCCGTATAGGCAGTTCACCATTGGGCGTCCTGACCCTGAAAGCCAGGGCGTCTATCCTGCCC
>CAZMZA010000107.1:0-4979 GCA_964570635.1 uncultured Dehalococcoidales bacterium | reverse complement strand
AACAAGGTCGAGAGTATTTGGCTAAGGGCTGCCTACTGGAGCGTCTGGAGAGCCTTCTTCCGATGGTGCCACTGGGAGTACGACATTGCCAACCCGATGGACAGGGTGCAGAGACCAAAGCTCCCCGATGTCGAGATGAGGGCTCTTGAACCTGAGGAGCTGGCGATGGTATTGGCAGCGGCCGACAAACTGCGGGATAAGGTCATAGTCGCCCTGGCTCTTGATTCAGGCATCAGGGCAAGCGAGTTTGGGAGACTCCGCATCCTAGACATCGGTAGCGACACTATTAGGGTGTGGGGCAAGGGCAACCGGCAGGTTCGGGTACCTATAAGCCCGGAGACTCGCCATCTGCTCCAACTCCTAATAGACCAAGACGGTGGTAGTGGTGTGCAGTCGCCCCTCTTCCCTGGCCAAAATGGGCGCCTCTTGTCTAGGTTCGTGGTTTACCGCATTGTGCGACGGTGTATAGAGAAAGCCGGAATCCCGGGTCCCAAGCGCGGTCCCCACTGCTTGAGACACTCATTGGGCAAGAACTACATCGCCGATGGCGGTGACCCGTTCACCCTCCAGCGAATCATGCGCCACCGGAACATTGCCACTACGCAAAAGTACGTCAACCTGGCCATGCATGATGTAGTCGAGCAGCACCATCGGCACTCTCCATTGAGGGAAGCCATAAGAGGCGCTCAAGGTGTTTTGATAAAACGAGAGGTCGAAGAGATTCTGAAGGGGGGCAAGCAGGAGGAGAGCCAATGGGTAAAGTGAGACGTTGTGATAAACGTTGTCATAATGCCAAGCGGCCCCGTTGCCGTTGTTGGTGTGGCGGATTCTTCCACGGCAAGAATGGTGCCGGTGCTGCGAACCGTGAGGCACTCGCTAAGGGCATGACCGAGCTTCTCGAGCAGCACGGCGGGTTCAAGCAAGGTGAGACGGCATACATTGAGCAGAAAGAACTACCCCTGGAGGTAAAGCAATGAAAAGACGCTGTAGAGACTGCACCTGGTGGCGAGTTCGCAAGGGGTGTGTTCATCCGGCCGAGTTAGCCAGAACCAAGGCAACGGCTATCCGCCCCGATAACTATCAGATTTACAAGCATACCGAGTGTGATGGATTCACTGATAAGTGCATAGATAAGCAACTATGAGGAATACAGAGGAAGCGGGGATGGAACATCTAAACTTTAGCAGGCATGTATTGGGCACAAAGGCCACGGCTCGGCTGGAAGCGCGTCAAGTGACACAAACCATCAGGTCAGGAGCCAGCAGCATAGTCCTAGCTATCTCCGACAGAAGAATTAAACCAGACGATTTGATGCAGGTCACCCTGGATGACGAGACGATAGGGTATGCCAGACATATCGGAATGGACAAGGTGTACTGGCGGCAGATAGATATAGACGATGCCCGGCATGGCGGCTTCGATAACCGCTTTGAACTCGCCTACGCCCTAAAGAGAGCCGGATATCGGTTTATGCCATTGGACAAGTACCAGTTCTACCGTTGTCGGTTTAGTTGGTTAGAGAAGGATGAACCGTAAACAATTTCTCACAGGCTTTGAACCGCAGAGGGTGAAAATCGGCGGCAAACCGAAAGTGATTGGCTATATCAGGGACGGTGTCTTCCGTAGCGTCGTCAAGTATTCAAAGCACGTGCTCCATAAGAGAGAGGGCAGACCCCCAGCAATAGCTAAAGAGAAATGGGTCTATCAGAACATCATCAGGAATAAGTGCCGGCTGTGGGAAGTCTTTGATGAGGAGAGGAATATTATCCTCCGCACCACCACGGCCAACTTTGATGCCCACTGCGAGGAGTGGCACTGGGATAACCTGGTGCAGCTTCTGATGGAAGAACCTTATTGGCAGATACAGAGGGTGGGACCGCCCCAGCCTGCTCAGGCGAAACTCTTCTAGGAGGTGAACGATGGTAGAGAGAAAAACACAAACAAAGACACAGGTGAAGGCGCAGGACAAAGCAGTCGTCAAGTGGAAAGGAGAGCAAATCATCGTTACCTTCCATGATGTCAAGAATCTCATCTGCCCCCTGGCCACCGACCAGGAAACCGCCATCTTTCTCAAAACGTGTCAGTCCCTCCAGCTCAATCCGTTTGCCAAAGAGATTTATCTCATTAAATACGCCGAGAGGGATAAGGCTGCCACAGTCATCGCCATAGAGTCCTACTTGAAGGCGGCCGAAGCGAATGACAACTATAACGGTTCGGAGGCGGGCATAATACTAAAAGAGGCTCCCGGTAAATTGGAATTCCGAGAAGGTGCTTTTCTCTTAGAGGAAGAGATGGATAAGCTGGTCGGCGGTTGGGCAAGGGTCTACCGCAAAAACAGGGACAGGCCAGCCTACATGGCCGTCAACATAAAGGAGTGCCTCAGATACACCAAGGAAGGAAAGCTTACCCAGTTCTGGACTAAGGAGAAACAGGCTTCAATGCTCAGGAAAACCGCGCTAAAACGAGCGCTGGTCGAGGCATTCCCGTCACTCTTTGCCGGCACTATGTCCACCGCTGAGGTTGCCGAGATACCCGAAGCCGAATACGAAGAGATACCGGAAGGAGAATTGCCCCCCGCTTATGAGAGGAACGGCGAGCCGTATTGGAAGCTATGGTGGGTAAAGCAAAAGGAAAAGGGTCTCGGTGAAGAAGATGTCCATGACATACTGGGCGTAACCAGCGTGAGGGAAGACTGGTTGGGAACAGGCAGGACACTGGAAGAGGCCGAGGAGGTCATCAACGAAGCCCTGCCCCTGGTCACCAGAGCAAAGACGCTCGGCCTTAACATCAACCAGCTCAGCGATATGCTAGGTATGGCGCTTAAAGAGTGGTTTACCCAGGGCAAGACAGTAGATGATGCTGCCAAGGTGCTTTCCGAAAAACTGGCGAGACCCAAAGTAGGTGCCGCACCCCCCACCGAGCAGAAGAAGGCGGATACCAGCCCTTTTGTTCAAAACGCTGAAGAAGAGGGCATCAGTATCGACCTCCAGTGGCTGAAAGAAGCCAAGCAAACACTCAAGTGGACGGACGAGACGATGCTGAGCTTTATCACCAGCCAGTATAAGGTCTCCGGCAAAAGTGTTACTGAAGCCTTGAACAACCTGACCAGAGAGCAGGCAGAGAACTTTGTCAGCCAGATAAACCAGAGGTTAGAAAAGCAACCAAGTTTGCTTTGAAATAGAGGTTATTACATGGGCGAGTTTAAGGATTTTTATCATGCCGATTTGGGGCGCATTGTCAGGGACCTAGAGACAGAGCTGCAAGAGTATCCCGACTGGGAACGCATTCTCAGGAAGGCAGATGATTTAACCGCCCTGGCCGTCGCTGCCCTGGGGCACCGAAAGAAACGGCAAGAATGCTGCCATCCATAGTCGAGAGTTAAGTAATGAGAAGAGCTATTGCCCGAGGTAGGGTATTCCCTCAGAGTTACTCAACCGACCGGCGCTATGGTCGGCTATCTCTGAAGGCATGCGCCCTCTTCCCCCTTATGTGGGCAAATGCCGATGACCAGGGTCGCCTTCCAGGAGACCCTGAAGAGGTTAAGTATGCTGTCTGCCCCAATATTGACCACATTGCCAAGGCAGATATCCCGGAATTACTAGAAGAGCTCGACAGAAACGAGCTGATAAAGGTCTACAGTACCTCAAAAACGAAGGCTATCCAGATTCTTGACTGGTGGCAAGTGCAAAGGTTGCAGTGGGCATGGCCGTCAGAATATGTCCCACCCCAGGGATGGCAAGACCGGTTACGCTACAAAAAGAGCGCTAAAGAAGTCGTTACCGAGAACTGGCCTTCTCAGGTGAACGCTCAGGTGAGCAATAATAACTACTCAGGTGAGCCGTCAGGTGAGACAGGCGGAGTGTCCCCCTTAACAACCCCTCTTCTTGAAAAAGAAAAGTTAAGAGGAAAAAGAAGAGGAAGAGGAAATTCACCTGAGAACTCAGGTGAGAAAACCTCAACCACATCCACTGAAACTAAACTTTTTCAATTCCTCTCCAGTCTCAAAAACTGGAAACTCGATAAAGACAATGACCTCACCTGGCTCAGGGAGTTTCGCCAGGAGTGGCCAGATTTCGATGTGCCCTACGCTAAGGCGTGCCGGGACTACCACTCCGGCCGCTCCCCACCAAAGCACAAGGGTATCTGGAAAATCCGGTTTCGCAACTGGATGATACACGAGCGTCAGTATGCAACGGAAAGGAGGGAGACAGGTGAAAGCAAAGGTCAAAGGGTCAAAGGCACAAGACCGCCCTCAGACTTCAGCGGCGGAAAGTGGTAGCCCCTATGACTATTTCGGTTGCGGGCCACGCCTCAAGCGGCTGACCACCTGGGAGCCGGAGCGATGGGAAAAGCCTAAAAATCCTTTAGCGGCAGGTCTCCCCCCTCTCTCCCAAGAGGCGATGCGGTTTCACACCTGGAAAGACAGAGGGAACTACGGTCTAGCCTGTGCTCGTTATGCGGCAAAGGATATGGCCAGGGGAAACCTGAGCCGGGGCAACTTCCTAGTGCTGGCCGGACCAACCGGGGTTGGCAAGACTCACCTCGCCCTGGCCATTGCCTGGGAGTGGTTTGATGACGATTTTACCGTTGTTTTCTCGCGAGTAGACGACCTGCTTGACGACCTGCGGCGGGGCTATGACGATAACACCTATCACCAGAAGTTGGAGCGTATCCGCCGGTGCTCTCTTCTGGTGCTGGACGACCTGGGCGCTGAGCACGCTAAAGACTGGGCAGGGGAGAAGATAGACCGCATCGTGGACTGGAGGTATGTCAATCGCATGCCGCTGGTGGTAACCACCAATGCGAAGAGAGAGGACTTGGCGCCACGGGTGGCCAGCCGGCTTGCCGACCGGGAGTGCAGCGTGGTGGTACAGATAGACGCGGAAGATTATCGCACGAGGGACACCGGTGAAAAGCGAGAGGAAGGAAAACGAGATAAGAGGGCTCGGTCTTAAGGCGGGAGGCGAAACGATGGAGCT
>CAZMZA010000106.1:0-5019 GCA_964570635.1 uncultured Dehalococcoidales bacterium | reverse complement strand
CGCCTGGTGGGCAAGGAAGCTGCCGGTGCCGGCAGCGCAGACCGTATTCATACCAAAGTCGGTTACCACTCCGTCCCTGATAATGATAATCTTGCTGTCCTGCCCGCCAATTTCGATGACGGTTTGTGTCTCAGGGACGTATTTAAGGGCGGCAACAGCGTGGCTGGTAATCTCGTTCTTCACCAGGTCAGCGCCAACAATGACCCCGGCCAGGTAGCGGGCACTTCCCGTGGTGGCAGCACCGCAGATAATGGCGTCTTGGGGTAATTGCTGCTCGATTTGCCTCAGTCCTTGCTGTACCATCTGGATGGGCTTACCCTGTGTCGGCAGGTAGAGGTCAGTAATAAGCCTGTGGTCTTGGTTGAGCACAGCGAACTTGGTGGTTACCGAGCCAACATCAATCCCTATATAGGCTTCCATGACTCCCTTAATCGGCATTGTTATGATTTGTACGACGCCTGCGTTCCAGCAGGTCGACGAAAGCCTCCAGCCTGGTCAGCATGCCTGGCTTAGCCAGCTGCTCATCACAGAGTATGGTCAGTACCGGGATGCGCTCTTTGGTTGATGGCATGATGTTTTGGGCTATGATTTCGGGCATACAGGTGAAGGGGGCCAGGTGTACCAGTCCGTCATACTCCTTGGCATGGAGCACCTTTTCCCCCACCGATTCCCAGCCATCGCCGCCGATATCCCGTTTGAGATAGGGTGTAGCTGCCTTGTGAATCCGCTCCTTCTCATTCATGCCCAAGGGGTTGAGAAAGAGGCTGAATTTAGTCCACTCTGAAACGAATGTCGTCCGTCTTACTTCTACTCCCAGCTTACCCAGCTCATTCTCCACGTCAAGGTTGGAGAAGGGTTCCAGCACTACGTAAAACTCTCCGGTAATGCCTACCGTTAGTGGTCGGGTTTGGTCGTCCTTGGGTACATGGTTGAGCTGGCCGACGTAGTCTGCTTCCACTCTCCTGAGGGTAGCGTAATCATCCGCTGAGTCGATAGCCTTGATTGCTTTAGCATACAGCCTGTTTGCCGTCCCCTTTATCCGCTCCACAGGTCGTATCTTGTGGACTACCCGCTCTATCCTGTCCAGGGCATTTAGCTTGGCCAGGCCGAAGCGGAAGGCTGAGATGATTTTAGGCCAGGGTGCATTATTTGACAGGCGTTTAATCATCGCCAGTATTCCCAGGAGCTTGTGCTCCGAAATTCCTACCTGAATCATTTCAAAGTCATATCCCAGGTCGCGAAGGATTTGTTCTTGAGTCTTGGCGTAGTAGCCCAGGCGGCAGATGCCGTAGCCGGCAGGCATAACCAGGGTATCCGCTCCCATCTCGGCTGCCTCAATGAGGTTACCCAGACACAGCTTAAACGGCAGGCAGAGCCCTTCGGGGGAGTGTCTGACCGCCAGGTTCAGTGTGCGCTGGTTGGTGACTGGCGGTATTACGAAGTCGACATTCAGCCTTTGAAACAGCGACTTAAAGGGTATATAGACATTACCCATGTGGGGCATACCTACACGCATACCGATACCTGTCTCCTTTTTCTTCTGTGTATCATATCAAGGAAGGCTTCCAGTCTGGTGGCTATGCCAGCCTCGGCCGTGTGCTCGTCTAGGGTAAGGTTCATGAAAGGAGTAGCCCGCAGTCTGGTCGCTTGCCGGTGCACCATATCCATCATTACGGAATCAGGTCCACAGCCGAAGGCCATTATACCGATAACACCATCGCTACCGCTCTTCAAGTAGTGCTCTCCGGCCCCCACCACTTCCTCCTCATATGTCCAGTAGTCTCTGCCTACCAGTCTGGCTACAGCTGAGCCAGCCTCTTCTGCGGTGAGCATCTCCGGGGTTAGTACCCGGCTGTTAGCCCGCTCCAGACGGTGTATAAGGCGGTGATTAATATATTCATCGTAGAGGAGGTAAGGGTGACCAATCAGGGCAATGGTAGTTTGCGCTGGTGTTGACCCGGCGGCAGGCATTTTCGGCGGTTCTTCTGGTGGGCTAAACAGCCTTTCTATTGCCTGCGGTGGCGTCAGTCCCGAATCGGACATCAGTCGGCGGTAGTCCAGGTGGGTTTGCCAGGCAGCTTTAGCGGCCCGTCTTATCTTGGATGGACTCCAGGTAAAGTGCCGTCCCAATTGGTAAATGGCCTGATACAGGTTGCGGTTCCCCTTATTAACATCAATCTCTATGTCTAGGATAGGCGGTAACTTAGGGATGACAGCTTTGGTCATGTCAGGTAGACCGAGGAACTTGGAACAGTTGTAAACCCGGCGTTTCACGCTGCGAATGGTGGGGATGAAGAGATAATCGCACTCTTCTACCAGAGAGAGGACATGCCCCAGGAAGACTTTGACGGGCAGGCAGGTATCGGCTACCACGCAGGAAGAGCCGGAGGTTAGCATAGTTTCAGTCGTCGGTGGTGACACCACGACCTCCGCCCCCAGTTCGGTAAAGAAGGCTTGCCAAACCGGGTAATGCTGGTAGTAAAGAAGTGCTCTGGGAGTACCTATCCTAATCATTGTTGTTGCCGGAATTCTTCTTTGATCTTCTTGAGTGTCTCCGGATTAGCCAGTACGTCAACGACGGTCATAGCTAGAGCCTTGGCGGTGTCGAGCAGGGTACGGTTGGCTTCTTCTGAGGCGGCCGCTGAGGCAAACTGGGGAGAGTGAACCCCTTCTTTCAGCGGAGCTATGGCGACCATAGGGTGGATGCCGGGCACTATCTGGCTGACATTACCCATATCGGTGCTGCCGAAGGCCCGGGTGGGGTCGGTGAGGTCAAACTTGCGACCCAATGATTCCATATTCTGGCTGAACAGTCGGGCTAGGGTCAGATTATTACGCATCGGGGCGTAGCATATATCAGCCCACTTGTATTGTACCATGGCTCCGGTGGCAGTGGCGGCACCGATGAAGCAATTTATGACGCGCTGTTTTAGCTGTTCCAGGTAGGCAATATCCTCGGCACGGATGATAAAAATGCCGGCGCTGTGGGCCGGGACAATATTGGCGGCTTCCCCCCCGTCAGTGATAATACCGTGGATGCGGGCTTTATCCTTGATGTGCTGGCGCAGTGAATTGATAGCGCCGAAGGCCAGGAGCATGGCGTCCAGGGCGTTGATTCCGGCTTCCGGCTGGGCAGCGGCGTGAGCCGCCTGACCGAAGAATTCGACCTCCAGGTTCTGGCAAGCCAGAGCCTGGGTGGTGGCGCTATTGACTACCCCCGGGTGCGCTATCATGGCTATATCCAGTTCGTCAAAGGCTCCTCTCTCCGCCATTGTTACCTTGCCGCCGTGAAGCTCCTCAGCCGGTGTGCCTATAACCAGGATGCTGCCGCCAAACCGGTCAATGGCTGGCTTGGTCGCTATCCCGGCACCAACCGCCGAGGCAGCTATGATGTTGTGGCCGCAGGCATGTCCCAGCTCCGGTAAAGCATCGTACTCGGCCAAAACGCCGATAGCTGGCTTGCCGTGACCGTAGGTTGCTTTGAAGGCGGTGGGTAGCTCACAGATGCCCCGCTCCACGGAGAAGCCGTTTTCCTCCAGATACTGGGTCAACCAGCCTGACGCCTTGGTTTCCTGAAAACCCAGCTCGGGGTTGGAGTGGATTCTTAGGCTCAGTTGGCTAAGCTCGTCGCGTCGGCTGTCTACCTCACCTGTGACCGCAGCCTTTAACTCCTGCAAATCCAAGCTATGCCCCCGTTGTGGCAACGACTGCCTTAGTCTGCGTATTGATTATTATAGCTTAAAGTGGCTGGGATTTCTATGCTCGTATCCCTCACGGGTCAGCTTTGTCTTCACCTTGACACTAGCTGTAGGGCTCGGCTTATAATAGACTGACCTTGTTTAGGCGATCTTTTCAGTATCCTCCGGGGGCTACCGCTGGAGAAGGCAGTCGGTAAATTCTGCGCACCTATGTGAATTTCCTCTAGCCAATCACAGCTAGCGGACTCAAAGTAAGGGGGGACCTATCTTGGAGTATTTCTTAACCGAGCAGCAGGAAATGATTAAGGACTTGGCGAGGAGGATTGCTGAGGAAAGAGTCTTGCCGGTCAGGGCTCAGCTTGACGAGGAGGAAGAGTTCCCTTGGTCAATAATGAAAGACCTGGCCGAGGCTGACATGTTTCGTGTCTTTATCCCCGAGGAATACGAAGGACTGGGTGGAGGTTGCCTTGAGTTGTGTCTGGTCACCGAGCAGCTGAGCCGGGTATGCAGCAGTGTGGCGATTAGCTATGCGGCCAGTGCCTTGGGCACTATGTCCATGCTCGAGTATGGGACTGAGGAGCAGAAGCGGAAGTACCTTCCCGATGTGGCCAGCGGTAAGAGACTGGCGGCCTTTGCCCTGACCGAGCCCACTGCCGGTAGCGATGTCAGCGCCATAAAGATGACCGCCCGCAAGGAAAACGGGGGTTACATGCTCAACGGGACCAAGCAGTTTATCACCAACGGCGGTGAGGCTGAGCTCTATACCGTTATCGCTCTAACCAGCCTGGAGAAGGGTAGCCGTGGTGCCAGCGCTATCCTGGTGGAAAAAGACACCCCCGGTTTCTCCTTCGGCAAGAAGGAGAAGAAGATGGGCCTGCGGGCTTCAGCGACCAGAGAGCTTGTTTTCCGTAATTGTCTTGTCCCTGAGGAGAACCTCATTGGCCGGGAGGGGATGGGCTTCATTATAGCCATGAGGCTCTTTGACCGTTCCCGCCCGGGAGTTGCCGCTCAGGCGGTGGGGGTGGCCCAGGGGGCCCTGGAGGCTGCCGTGGACTATGCCCGGCAGCGTATCCAGTTCGGGCACCCTATTATTTCCCTTCAAGCTGTCCAGCTGATGCTGGCTGATATGGCCATACAGGTGGAGGCGGCCAGGGCGCTGGTCTATGCCGCAGCCAGGACCGTTGACAGCGGGGCCAAGCATTTCACCGAAGACTCGGCTATGGCAAAGGTCTTTGCATCAGACACAGCGATGAGAGTTACTACCAATGCGGTGCAGATTCTGGGAGGGGTCGGTTATATGCGGGATTATCCCGTGGAGAAA
>CAZMZA010000105.1:0-5035 GCA_964570635.1 uncultured Dehalococcoidales bacterium | reverse complement strand
GGGCGGGGGGGGGGGGGCCGCCACGCGGCCCGGGGGGGGGGCCGCCATGGTCGGCTTCCCCGGGATACTGATGGCTTTGTTTTTGGCGTCAGTAGTCGGCGGCCTGGTGGCGGTGATACTGCTGGCCCTGAAGGTTAAAGGGAGGAAGGAAGCCTTAGCCTTCGCCCCCTTCTTTTCCTTGGCTACCATGACCGTCCTGCTCTGGGGACCTGAGCTTTTGGACTGGTACCTGGGGTTATTCTAGAAACGAGCGGGCGGTTGGTCAGCCTCTCCGGTCTGAGGACAGCCATGCCCCAAGAAAGTCCCGGTAGGGATTCTTGACTCCTACGGTAAGGTGTGCTACAGTTCTGCGAAAATAGACTTCATACGTTGTAGTGGTCTCGATTACCTGTGACACTACTTGACTGCGGGACCGAGTTATGGAGTCGGCTTATTCTGGTTGATATTCACCCCTACGATACTTTGTATCCTGCTGCCGAGATTGATAACAGCTCGGCTGATTTGTGAGGGACAAGGAGGTAAGTCGTGTCTGATGACCTGATGGAGGCAATGGCCGATTTGAGGGAGAAAGAGGCTCTAGAAATCGTCGAAAACAGATTGAGCGCCGGCGATGACCCGGTAAATATCTTGAACGATGCCAGACAGGCCATGGGGATTGTTGGCAAGCGTTTCGAGGCACGGGAGTATTTTATTCCCGACCTTGTGTATTCCGGTGAGATATTGAAGGAGGTAAGTGAGATAATTAAGCCCAGGTTAGCCAAGGGTGCCGAGGCTGAGCGTCTGGGTGGGGTCGTTCTTGGTACTGTAGCCGGCGACATACACGATATAGGGAAAGACATTGTAGCCTTCATGCTGGACATCAGTGGTTTTGAGGTACATGACCTTGGTGTGGACGTACCGGCACAGGAGTTTGTGGAAAAGGTGAAGGAGACTGGCGCTGGTATCGTGGGACTGAGCGGATTTCTGACATTAGCTTTTGATTCGATGAAGGAAACAGTGGAAGCGATAAAAGTTGCCGGCCTGCGGGACCAGCTAAAGATTATGGTGGGCGGTGGTCTGATTGATGAGGAGATAAGGAGGTACACCGGTGCTGACGCCTATGGCAGGGATGCAGTGGCGGCTGTGTCACTGGCTAAAAAGTGGGTAGGAGGTGAGTGAAATGGCGAAGGCGCCCGGGGAGACTGTACCAGGAAAGAGCCAGGAGGCTGGCGGTGTTCAAAGGAGACATACATGCCGGTTGTGCGTGATATCTCGCTGAGCCTGGATTCAAGAGAGGTGCTGCGCCGGGGTGGTGTCAGGGGTCGTTCCAGAGTGAGGGGCGAAATGTTAACTCTGTTGCGCGAGCTGCTGATAGAGGTAGACGCTTTCCACTGGTTGGAGCCGGCAATGGTCTACGAGCTGTACGCAGTGAGTGGGGTACGCCGGAACGGATTGTGTCTGGAGGGCAACAGGGTGCTGCATGGCTCTTTGCTTACTTCGGCTCTATCTTCAGCCAGGGAACTCGCTGTGGTAGTCTGTACCATAGGACCCAAGCTGGAGAAAAAGGTAACGGAGTACTTCGAGATGGATGAGCCTTTACGAGGCGTACTTCTTGATGGTATCGGAAGTGCCGCTGTGGACTCCTTAACTCAAGAGGTCTGCCGGTTTATGCTGCATGAGGCGTCACTCCAGGGCAGTCAGGTTAGCAGTCCGCTCAGCCCGGGTATGAACAAATTTCCCATTTCAGAGCAATGGCGGCTGTTTGAGCTGGTACCCGCAGAGGAAATAGGGGTGAGCCTCACTTCTTCGGGGGTAATGGTTCCTCGTAAGTCAGCTTCCATGGTGATGGGCATAGGGGCAGAAATGCCTAGCTGGACACGAACCGAAGTCTGTGCCCGCTGTAGCCTGAAGAAGACCTGCCTCTACAGAGTCCCCGCCTAGTTGGTGCGGGGTCAGCGGATGGCTGGTTGTTCAGGGTAGGCAGGTCAGGGCTGAAAATACCAGGGACAGGAGGCACACAATGCAGGCGTTAAAGGTGGTAGTTAGGGATTTAGAGACAATCGCTTTCGAAGCGGGAGCCACCGGGCTGAAACTGATCAGTCCACAGGATGTCATCGTGGCACGGTGGGTGAGAACCAAGTGTCAGTTTGGCTGCCGCTATTACGGCAAGCGTTTTACCTGTCCGCCCTATACTCACACCCCGGAGGAGACGGCTGAGGGACTTCGGAGCTACGAGCGGGCTCTCCTGGTCGAGTTCGGTAACCTGTACCGAGATAAGCTACGGGATGAGCCTAAGAAAAATAGGATTCAAGACGCTCTTTACAGCATGGAAAGGACTGCCTTCCTCAGTGGCTATCAAAAGGTGTTCTGCTACGAAGCTGGCCCTTGTAACCTGTGTCCGGAGTGTCCTGCCGAGAAGATGGAGAACCCGAGCCTTTTTCTGAAAAAGGAGTGCAAGCGTCCGAAGGAAGCCCGTCCCTCTATGGAGGCGGCTGGCATCGATGCTTACAGTACGGTGCGCCAGGCTGGCTTCGACATTGACGTGGTTCGGGACAGGTCAGAACCCTTCAAAGCCTTTGGCTTGCTGCTCCTTGAATAGAAAGGCTCTTATAACTGGCACGACTCGGTGACCGGCACTAAGTAGCTAGCTTGGTTTTGTCGAGCTTCCTCGAGGTTCGGTCATACTCGGCTAGATTCTTAAGCTCAGCCTGGTAACCACATTGAAGACACTGCTGATACCAGCCGTCCGGGTCCCCGTCAATAAAGATGTCGCCTCCGCATCGAGGGCAGCTCTTAAGCTTCCATGTTTGCATATTATCACCCCTCTACCTGGGCTTGGTCCCTTCAAGTTGTTTGGTGTAACCCTACAACCGTTAGACTTGACAAGTCAGCCATGTTTAATTAATATATATATACGTATATATAATAATATGGAGGGGAGTATTTTGTCAAGTCAATATAACCTGGAGGTTTATAAACTGAAGGCGGAACTATGTAAGACCTTCTCCGACCCGAAGCGGCTCATTATCATTGAGGTGTTACGGGCTGGTGAGAAGGCGGTTGGTGACCTCGCTCAGATACTCCTCATACCCCAGGCAGTTGCCTCTCGGCACTTGGCCATTCTCCGCGACCACGGTGTGGTTAAGACCCGTCGCAAAGGAGCAAGTATTTATTATAGCCTCGCTGACCCGAAAATAGGTGAGGCTTGCGACCTTGTCCATAGGATATTACTGAACCAGATGGAGGAGAATCGAAAATTGGCTGAGAAGTTGGTTGCTTAAAAGTGGAGACATGTTGCTCAAGAATGGGAGGTAGGGCTTATGAGAGCGAAAGAGCGAACAGAATTACAGGGGCGGTTTGGGGAAAGAGCCAGCTTCGACAAGACAGAGATGTCATTCTATTCCCACGATGCCGCCAGTCTGCCTAACGTTATTAGGCAGATAATCAGGACGACTCCAGAGGCAGTGGTTCAGCCGATTGATGCTGAGGAAGTAGTCTTCATCACCCGCTTCGCCCGGGAAAGAGCGATTCCACTTACCCCTCGCGGTGGTGCTAGCAGTGGTTGGGGAGGCGCACTGCCGACCAGGGGCGGTATTATGGTCGATTTTTCGCGTATGCGCCAGATTCTGGAGATTGACAGGGGGAAGGGGACAGCTCGGGTTGAGGCTGGCGTCATCTGGAAGAATCTGGAGTACGAGTTGAACAAGCAGGGCTTGGCTTTGCGTATACTGCCGTCCAGTGCCCTCAGTGCTACAGTGGCTGGCTGGGTTGCCGAGGGTGGTGGTGGCATCGGCAGTTATGAGTACGGGCAGATTGGCGACAATATCGAATCGGTCAAGCTGGTAACTCCTGAGGGGGAAGTCAATACCTTACGGGGTGAGGAGCTGGAGCTGGTCACTGATGCCGAAGGCATCACCGGTATGATAACCGAGGTCACGGTCAAGACGCGTAAAGCCGAAGAGGATGTGCCGTTAGTTGCCACTTTTCCCAGCCTGGGGCATCTTTTCCAGACCCTTCACGATATCAATCAAGAATCACTGCCATTATGGCACGTCAGTTTTTCCAACGCTGCTTTTGCCATCAAGCAGGAGGAAGCCGAGGCGGCGGCTGCCAGGGTGAAACCCCGCTGGGGCGAAGATGAAGAGGAGTTAAACCAGACTGAGCCCGTTTCAGAGGAGAAGTGTTGCCGGGTCCTCTTTGTCTACCCGGTGTCGCGGCGGAAAGACGTTGAGGCGGCACTCCTCGGCATTATTCAGGCAAATGAGGGTCAGCTTGAGGGTGAGGAGGAGGCGAAAAAGCAGTGGGATGACCGTTTTTACCCTGTCAGACTTAAGCGTCTAGGGCCGTCTCTAATCTCCAGCGAGGCCATAATCTCTGTTCCGGCGCTGAGCGTAGGGCAGGTAATCGAGGAAATTGAGCGAAAGTTCCCGGGTATCGCTATTACGGGGACAATGATTGGTCGCAGGGAGGTTTCCCTCATGGGGCACCTCCTTACCGATGAGCGTTCACCCGCCTATACCTTTGAATTCCCCCGGGCACTGGAGATTATCGATATCGCCTGCCAGCACGGGGGATGCCCCTATTCTACCGGGCTCTACTTTACCAGTTATGCCCGGCGAAACCTGGGTGGGGAGAAAGTAAGGCGGTTACTGGAGTACAAGGAAAGGACTGACCCGCGGGGTATTTTGAATCCAGGTAAAATCCTGCCCGAGAACCGGAATCCCAGGTTGTTACACCTGAGTTTGTGGTTGGCTCAAGTTGGCAGGCCATTCGTGGCTGCGGCTAGGAAAATATTCAGTCATCAACCTAAACTGGCTGAGAAGATACCACCTCAAATTGCCTATGAGGCTTATTCTTGTGCTCAATGCGGCTACTGCATTGATGTTTGCGACCAGTACTATGGCCGCCAGTGGGAAAGTGAAACGTCACGGGGCCGCTGGTATTTCCTGCGCCAGTACCTTGAAGGAAAAGCCGAGTTTAACCAGACGATGCTTGATTCCTTCCTGCTCTGCACTACCTGCCAGCGCTGTAATCAGGTCTGCCAGGTGCAGATTCC
>CAZMZA010000104.1:0-5043 GCA_964570635.1 uncultured Dehalococcoidales bacterium | reverse complement strand
GTATCAATAATTACCTCATCCGCCCGCAGGTTGCGTGCCGCCTGCATGGCATCATAGACCACCGCCCCCGGGTCGGCACCCGGCTGGTGAGCGATAACCTCCACCCCGGCCATCTCACCCAGGCGCTTGAGCTGGTCAATAGCGGCGGCTCTAAAGGTATCAGCCGCCGCCAGGATAACCCTTCTCCCCTGATTTCGGGCACCCTGGGCCAGCTTGGCGATGGAGGTAGTTTTACCACCGCCATTTACGCCCACCACCAGCATCACCCTAGGTGATGACAGGCTATCGGAGGCTTCCCGGGGAGCCAGGGTGAGGATGTTAACCATTTCTGCCTTCAGTATGGAACGTGCCGATGTGCCCTGGCTGACCTTCTCCGCAGCGACCCGCTCTTTGACCCTGCCGAGCAGCTTTTCCGTGGTGCTGACACCAACATCGGCAGAAATGAGTAGCTCCTCAAGCTCTTCCCACACCCCTTCATCTACGGTGGTGCGGTCAAAGAGGTTCATCGCCCGGCTGAACCAGGTATCACGGCTGCGCTTCAGCCCGCGTTTAAAGAGGTTATCTAGCAACCTCACCCCCTAATCCCCCTTCAAAAGAGAGGGTTATTTTCGGAGGGGCTTCGCCCCCCAGGACTCCCTGTACTCTGCGCCCGGCTACTGAGACAGCAACCCTTCCAGCAGCACCTGGGCCGCCTTCTTATCCAGGGGCTTATTATTATTGCCACATTTGGGCGACTGAATACAACTGGGACAGCCCTCCTCACACGGGCATTCCGTAATCGCCTTCAGTGTAGCCTGCCACACCCCCTGTATCAGCTCAAACCCCTTCTCGGCGATGCCGATACCTCCAGGGTAGGCATCGTAAATGAATATCTGGGCTTTCCCCGTATCCGGATGGAAGGGGGTGGATACGCCCCCGATGTCATTACGGTCACAAAGAGCAAATAGCGGAAGGATAGCGATTGCGGCGTGCTCAGCACCGTGAAGTCCCCCGGCCAGGGCTAACTGAGCCTCACCCAGCTGGTCTATAGCTTCAGGCGGCAGGTCAAACCACAGGGCAACCGTAGGGAAATGCTGGGGGGGCAGCTCAAGCGGCTCCTCCCCAATAACCGCCTCGGTAAATTGCGCCTTCTTTTTGAAGCCGACCACGGTGGTGGTAACCTCAACCTCCCCCAAATACACCTTCACCCGCCCGCAGCTTTTCTCCCGGATTACCCTGACAATGTGCAAGTCGGTAAGCTCTTTCGTCTGGGTATAGTAGGCAACCGTGGTGGGTACAGCATAGGCAGTACGGCTCGCCAGGTCCAGTTCAGTAACCAGATAAGATTCACCCTGGTGAAGGTAGATAGCCCCGGGGTGCACCTGAAAGAAGGCAACGCTAGACTCTATGGTTTCCAGCAGGGAACCGGTCGAGGCGTCCATCAAGGCAAAGTTCTCGCCAGAGGTAGAACGAATACCAATGTTCTGCGCCGGGTAGGCAATGGCCGGCGAGAGATACCACCTGTGCCGTCGCTCCCTGAGCACCCCCTGCCTCTCAAGCTCCGTCCTCTGCTCGTTCATGGCTAAACCGAAGATTGTCTCGTCGCCGCTACTCAGCGGCAATTCCCAGGCGGCACACACCAGATGTGCCCTCAGGATGTAGGGGTTTTCAGGGTTGATCAGGGCATTCTCAAAGCTTTTGCCAAAAAAGGAGTCAGGATGGCGCATAAAATACTGGTCGAGGGGGTTGTCCAGACCGACAAGGAAACTCAGCGAACGGTTCTGGCTGCGTCCGCTCCTGCCGGCTTGCTGCCAGGTGCTGGCAATGCTCCCGGGATAGCCGGTGAGCACCGTAGCCTCCAGGTCACCAACATCGATGCCCAGTTCCAGGGCGTTGGTAGCTACCACTCCCACTAGCTGACCGCTAAATAGTTCCTGCTCTATTTGACGGCGTTCCTCCGGCAGGTAACCGGCCCGGTAGGGCTTGATTTTCCTCGCCAGAGCCGGACTCGTTTTGGCCAGCTTCCGTCTTGAGTAGACATAGATGAGTTCGGTGAGCCGCCGGGAGCGAGCAAAGGTTAGACTGCGGATGTCGTTGCTTGCCAACTCGGTAAACAGCTCGGTAGCCTCGCTGTTAGCACTACCCCGGACGCTCCTGGCCTTATCGATGAGCGGTGGGTTCCAGAAGACAAAGTCCTTCCCCCCGTGAGGAGAGCCATCGTCATCAACTACCTCAAAGGGCAAACCAGTCAGTTGCCCTATGTGCTCGCCAGGATTGGCAATAGTGGCCGAACAACAGATGAATTGAGGGGTTGAACCGTAATGGTCGCACAGACGACGCAGGCGACGTATCACGCCGACGACATGAGAGCCAAACACACCGCGATAGATATGAGCCTCATCCAATACCACATACTTCAGGTGGCGTAGCAGCCTCGACCAGGACTGATGATTGGGCAGTATTCCGACATGCAGCATGTCCGGGTTGGTCAGCACTATCCTGGCCCGCTTCCTGATTTCAGCCCGCTCAGCGTAAGGGGTATCACCATCGAAGGTAGCAAAATCACCCGCCCTGAGCAGGGCGGGGTAAAACAGCTCCCGCAAGGAACGGAGCTGGTCTTGAGCCAGCGCTTTGGTGGGGAAAAGGTAAAGGGCACAACTGTCTCCCTCGGCCAGAATTGCCCCCAGCACCGGAATGTTGTAGCACAAGGTCTTACCACTGGCACTGGAGGTTGACACCATGACATTTTTGCCCTGCCGGGTACTGCTCACCGCCTGCGCTTGATGGGTATAAAGCGGCAGCAACCCGTGCTGATTGAGGCAATCCCGGAGATTAGCCTCCAGAGACTCGTCCAATTCGGCATAGGTCGCTTTGCGGGGTGGCATATGCTCAACATGAGCAATCTGACCGCCATAGGTAGGTTGAGCGGTAAGGTAACCGAGGAAGGCCGAGGTATCCGTCATCACTCCCTTGCAATTCACGCAGAATCTTGCGGTTTCCCTGGAACCCTGCTTCTGGGAAGAGCTAAATACTGGCCTCAGTGTCAGAGAACAGGCAGGATTTCAATGTTATAATCAACCACTTCCACATCAAACCGACCGCCAACAATGAAGTCCACTACCTTTGACAGGACTTCGTTAGTATGCCGCTTGTCATTACTAACGCAGCAAATACCGACTGTGGCCAGTTGCCACAAATCATTGTCATCAACCTCGGCTACGGAAACGTTGAACTTGCTTCCAACACGGCTGGTGATGGACTTAACCACCTGCCTCTTGCCCTTGAGGGACAGGTTTCCCGGCAAACGTAGCCTGACCCGGCACACACCGACGTTCATTGACCTACGTGGCTGCTAACCTTTAACGGGGCAAATTCAAGCTGCCCACGATAATTTCCAGGATTTATCGACCGGAAGTAGAAAGGGGAATTACGCCTACTTGCTACCCAGATTAAACCTGACCAGATTCTTTCATCTTGGTGTAGCACTCTTTACAGTAAACCGGGCGCCCTTCCCTGGGCTTAAATGGCACCGTAGTCTCGTTACCACAGGCAGCGCATATCGCAGAATAAACCTGCCGTGAATCACCGTAACCACCGCTGCGCTCCCTTCGGCGAGCAGCCCGGCACTCCGGACAGCGGCTAGGTTCATTCAGCAAACCACGAGACGAGTAAAACTCCTGCTCACCAACGGTAAAGACAAATTCCTGCCCACATTCGCGGCACACCAAGGTTTTGTCCGCCAGAGTCACGACTGCGCCTCCTTTCCGTCTTGCTTTCCCTTGTCTTCAATGCAGTCTCCCGGCCCCAAAACCCCTCACTGAATTACCGCAGCGGGCAAATCTACCTGCCAGAGGGTTGCGCTCACAGCGCAGAGCCAAGTCTAGAAACGACACTGAACCAGGGTAACCCCACATTTTCTACTATACTGTCTGTTATTTGTCAAGTCAAGCTCGTGTGTCTTGATTGTTTATTAACCTCACCCTCCACTTACTAAGGGAAGGGGGCAGCCTAGGTATTGACAAAGCCTCCAGGCAGGACTAGATTAGAGTCCCACAATGCGAAACAGCTTGAAGTAATAGAAGCTGAGTCAGGGAAGATGAGATTTGATGAGCCTCCCTTTGTGTGCTTTGGTTACCGAGTCTATACATACCCTTTGCGTCTCAACTTTATTTGGTCTACAATGAGACGCTGAAGAAAGACATATCATGCTAGCCAAGGTAGTAAGCTGCGCTCTGGTCGGTCTGGAAGGAGCTATTGTCGAAGTCGAGGTAGATATCTCCCCTGGCTTGCCCTCGTTTACCATCGTGGGACTGCCTGATGCCGCCGTCCAGGAAGCAAGGGAGCGAGTACGAGCCGCCATCCGAAACTCCGGTTTCGCCTTCCCGATGAAGCGCATCGTGGTTAACCTGGCACCCGCCGACCTCAAGAAAGCCGGACCGGCCTATGATTTGCCCATCGCCGTTGGTATTCTGCTCAGTTCGGAACAGTTATCCGCCGACCTTTCCCAAACCATCCTGCTGGGTGAACTGTCCCTGGATGGCAGCCTGCGCCACACCAACGGCATTCTGCCCATGGTTGCCCTGGCTCACGGAGAAGAGCTGGCTAACGTCATTGTGCCCGATACCGATGCCGGAGAAGCGTCGCTAATACAAGGTATCAAAATCATTCCTATCGACTCACTGGTTCAGTTAGTCAGCTATCTTCGGGGAGAAATACCCACCCCGGAATGTAAATCTGACGCGGTTCAAGAATATGCTCCACCCGCCTCAGCCACTGATGACCTGGCTTACATTAAGGGACAGGAGCATGCCAAGCGAGCCCTGGAGGTAGCGGCTGCCGGCGGGCATAATGTCATAATGATTGGGCCCCCGGGGAGTGGCAAAACAATGCTGGCACGCTCGCTGCCCTCGATACTACCGCCGATGACTACCGAGGAAGCCCTTGAAGTAACCAAAGTCTACAGCGTCAGCGGTCTTCTGCCATCGGACACCCCGCTACTAAGACGCCGCCCCTTCCGCTCCCCCCACTACACCATCTCCAATGCCGGCCTGGTTGGCGGCGGGC
>CAZMZA010000103.1:0-5117 GCA_964570635.1 uncultured Dehalococcoidales bacterium | reverse complement strand
GGTCCAGTATTTATGATTCTCCTCTACCACTTCCTCTAGCCAGGGGGGGCAATAGACCCTCACCTCCACACCCATGTCTCTGGCCATGATAGCCAGGTTGTCATTGGTCCACCCCACGACGAGCTGCATGAGCACCTCACGGGGCATGTATTGTTGTAGCTCCGGAGTAAACGGTACGAGAGCTTTATACGCCGGGAGTTTGGAGAGTCCGTTGACGATATTCCAGACCTTAGCCTCGATTATCAATATATGGCGAGGCAGTACCACCACGGCGTCCACCTCCGGGCGAAACTGCCTCATTAACCTGGCAGTCTTAGCGTGACCAAGCTCCTTGAGCTTATCCTCCGGCAGGGCCCCCAGGGGTACTTTCATAATATAGGGGACCTTGTCATAGTTTTTCAGGAGGTATTCGGATACCATCCTGGTCTCTACCTGCCGACTTTTCCTGGCCATCCCTATTGACATTTTACCACTTTGTGGTATTCTGAAAAAGTAGAGCGACGGTTCACATTGAGAAAACAGGAGCTCAGGTGGACCGTCTTTTGCTTTCATTGACCCTGGTCCACCAAGGAAAATTCAGAATACGGAGGTAGTTATGGCTATTAAAGTTAAGTCCGCAAGCGACGTGGCTAGTAAGTGGGCCGAGGTCACCCCAGGCCGGAGCGCTTACTATGAAGCTGGAGCTGTGGGGTCTGGGTCCGATTGGGAAACCAACGCTGTGAAATCCGCTGCAGCCTATAAGGCTGCCGTGTCCGCCGCCAATATCCAAAATATGTTTGCTGGCGGCATTAAGAGAGCTGGCGCCGCCAAGTATGACCGAAAGGTCAAAGAGGTTGGTGTCTCTCGATTCGGCCCTGGCATCACCGCCGCCCAGACTGACTTTCAGTCGGGGGTAGAGCCAATGCTCGCCACCATCGCCAGTATTACCCTGCCAGCTCGTGCCCCTCGTGGTAGTGCCGCTAACCTTGACCGGGTGAGAGTGATTGCCACCGAGCTCAATAAAAAGCGTCTGGCTCTGAGGGCTGCCGGCGCATAAAGAGGAGGTGAATAGATGAGAACAAGAGACGCTGTATTACTTTATCAAGAGCAACAGTCCTCGGACACCTCCACTAAAATCATAGACCTGGACATTACCGACCCCGTCAGCGCTTTGGGCTTTGAGTTCGAGGCGCAAAACGGCACCACCAACAACCAGAATAACCCGTTGTCCATGTGTATCACTGGCATCGAGCTGGTTGACGGTAGTGACGTGTTAGCGTCTCTCTCCTTTGAGCAGCTCCAGGCTCTTGAGTTTTACAAAACAGGAAAGCAGCCTCAGATAAGGATAGACGAGAGTGGCAGCGATTACACTGTCATTGGCGCCATGCTTCTCTTTGGTCGTCACCTGTGGGACAAAGATTATGCCCTGGACCTCTCCAAGTTCAAGAACCCGAAGCTCAAGATTACCTGGAACCTGGCTGCCATCCGAGCTGTCAGCGCCACAACGGCGTGGGCCACCGGTACCCTCAAGCTCAGCGCCTGGGCTAAGGTAATGGAGGAGATGGGCGGAGCTCCGGGACAATTTCTCATGGCCAAGGAGATAGAGTCCTGGACTGGAGGGACCTCCGGAGACAAGAAGTGTGAGCTGCCGCTTGATTACGTCTATCGGATGCTCATGCTTCGAACATACCTTGCCGGCAACGACATCGACGAGAATATCAGCAAGCTCAAGCTGACCGCCGATACCGATAAGTTCGTTGCCTTTGAGCGGTATGTAAAGCAGCTCGATGCTGAAATGGCTCAACGGTTCGGGAATACTGTCCTGTGGAAGAGGATTCACGCTACCAGTGGCGACATTGTCTGGGTCCCC
The DNA here is from genome assembly GCA_964570635.1 of uncultured Dehalococcoidales bacterium. GTDB lineage: Bacteria > Chloroflexota > Dehalococcoidia > Dehalococcoidales > CAYYQY01 > CAYYQY01. The sequence continues at coordinate 3,268 of CAZMZA010000103.1, read as the reverse complement.
CAGAACAAAGAGCCTCAGGTAACCTTGCATCCTATCGCCGCCGACATTATCCCCTTTTATGACTGGTGCTGGTCCGGCAGGTTCCGGATGTACCTGGAGGACTATTCCAGCTCAGCGATTTCCACCGACACGGAAATCCACTCGATAATTGAGGGCCATGCCTTGCACGCAACGCTGCCGGTACCCTTTGGGATAATGGACATGCCCGAAACCTGGTTCGACCCCTCGGGGTACAAACGGCTTGATTTGGTGTGCACGGAGGCAGCCGCCGCTGCAAACTCCATTGTCGCCGAGCAGGTAAGGCCTAACTAAGGTTAGTAACTTAAGGAGGTGAAAGGACGGTGAAAAAAGAGCCGCTCCGAGACCGCAACGACGAGAAAATCTCCTCCGCCGGAGAGCACCGCCTCAAGCTGGAGCAGGTAGAACGGGATAAAATTAACTGCTACCAGCGCATATCCTGGGAAATCAGCCAGGCGACCTCCGGCGGAAACACCCGCTGCCGATTAGTCATTGAGAAGAAAGGCTACGACGTGCCTCTATCAGAGGAGGATGCCCCGGCTGCCAACACGCTATACTGGTATAAGGACCCTGTCTGGCTGTATCCCGGTGAGACGATTGTGCTTATTATTGACCAGGCTCAGGCCGACACCGACGCCGAAATCAACGCTATCGGCTACTGGGTACCCTCAAGCGAGGGTATCGTATAAGGAGGTGCGACTATGCCAGAGATGGGAGAGGGGAAATACCCCGTAGTTCGCACAGACCAGCTCTACCTTGACCAGGAGAATCTGGACATTATCCTGGAGAGGGTGGCAGCCAACATCCTGGGACTCGGCGTTGGCGATTACCTGGCCATTGACCGGGTTTACCTAGACCGGACCAACCAGGACAGTTACCTCTACAGGGTATCAGCCACTCATTTGGGTCTCTCCGGAGGCCTCAAGCTGGGTAATACCCTCCACATGAACTCTAATAAAATCACCAACCTGCTAGACCCGACAGCCAACCAGGACGGAGACACCAAACTAGCCAGGGACACCGCAATCTCTACTCATGCCGCTGACTATGGACTCCATACAAAGGTGGTTCGAAAGACGGCTGACGAAACGGTTAATAACAGCACTACCTTACAGAATGACGACCACTTGCTTTTGGCTATGGCAGCCAACGAAGTGTGGTTGTTTTTCTTTTGGCTGACGTACAATTCAGCAAGCCCCCCTGATATTAAATTCGCTATCACTGTGCCTTCGGGGGGGACTTTAGAAGTTGCCCCGGTCGATGACATAGGGCAATTAACAAATACGACTCCGATTACCCCCGTCGTCGCCGCCGGTTCTTTTGCCCTGGCGGGAGCCGCCTCTGATAGAGTCTGTCTTGTCTGGGCATTGTATAAAGGGGGAAGTAACGCCGGGAATGTCCAGCTACAATTTGCACAAAATAGCGCCCAGGCCTTAGATACCACGTTAAAGGCTAATTCGTGCCTGGTTGCCACCAAAATAGCATAAGGGGAAGCTATGGAATATCAACATACTTATAGCAATTTAGAGGAAAGAGCGGAGAAGATAGCTGAGGAGGAGGCTCTAGGCCATCAATTACTACATGATGATTTTGCCCCGGACTGGGAACCTGGAGAGGAGCCACGCGGTACTCTTACCTTCTCTGACCCGATACCTAAAACTGACGAGGACCTCTACCAGGAGGAGCTTAAGCAGGAATTTAACGATATTCATACCCAGGCTATAAACGCCTATAAAAACTGGGACTCTCTCACCCTGGCGCAAAAGGACACTATTCTTAAAAACCTGCTTAAGTATGCTCTCTGGAGAGAGGGGAGGTTGCAATTAGGTGTTCTATGACTTCTCCTTTACCATACCCACAACCGCCACCAAGGCTAATCCCACAACCCAGAAGCTCCAGCTCGGCTACGGTGTAGTCCACGAAGTCACCTTATTCTGGTGGCCAGGACCTCATGGTCTGGTCCACCTGATAATCGAGCGTTTCGGCAGTCAGCTCCTACCCACTAACAACGAGGGCTCCTTTCACTATGACAACCTCTACAAGCCTATCAAAACACGGATTGAGCTATTCGAGGAGCCTTATTATCTTAAGCTGAAAGGTTGGGCGGATGGCTGCCAGTACGACCACGAGGTAATTGTCGGTGTTGGCATCCTCCCTCCCGAGTGCTTCCCCGAGTATCAGGTACAAGAGACGGGATGGGAAAAGCTAAAAAGCCTATTTGGAGTTTAGTAGACTATGGCTATAACAGACGCTCCCGATGGTACCCTTTGGGTTCAGAATGTGAACGTCGACGTTGACGTTCCGGAGCCTATAACTCCACCAACCTATGACATCCTGGAGGAGATTAAGGACGACATCGAGGCCATGGCGATTGTACTGGCTGCCATTGAGGCATGGGAGTTTAGCACCCTTCAAGGAGATGTTGCTTCCCTCGAGGAATATATGGTACCGGTAACGGAAGTCGCTGCCGGCAACGTCGGCCGGTACAGCGGCTCCGCCACCACTTACCAGACCGTCGCTTCCTGGACGGTCACTACCGGTAAAACCGGAGTGCTCAAGGAGATTATTCTCTTGTCAGACGACTACGACCATACCGTATTTCAGATTACGGTAGGCTCGATTACATTCTCAACCGCCTGGACGGTCCAGGGTGCCATCCCGCTTATATTTGATGACCTGAGACTGGCTGCCGGCAGCATAGTCAAGGTGGAGGCCAAGTCCGACGACGGCACCGCTATCGTCGTCGACGCCGTCATAACGGCGAAGGAGACTACATAGTGGGAGCTTTAGCCATGGCGGTGAAGTGGCAGATATTGATGGCAGCGGTACCGACGATGGTTACCCGCTGCTATCCTCTGGTCAACTGGGCCAGGGTGACCGGCCCTTACAACTCCGTCTGGGCCACAGTACATGATGCTGCCAATGGTCAGTTTCCATCGATGGCACTCGTTGGTCAGGCTGCCAGTGGCAAAAATAGTGCCCTCCGTTACCTCATACACCGTGGGGCCTTATACTTTGATACCTCAGCGATAGACCCGTCTAAAACCATTGTCTCGGCAACACTACATACTTACTCCCGGGGCCAGGCTGGTTGGACTGGTGGCGGTATGTACTGGTCAGCGTCGACAATTTACCTGGTAGACGTTACCAGTCTTAATTACCCTATCACAGTGGGAGACTATGGCACCCTCCTGGCCAAGGTCAATAGCTTCCTGTCCCAGGCACTCACTGACCAGACGACATATATCAC
>CAZMZA010000102.1:0-5146 GCA_964570635.1 uncultured Dehalococcoidales bacterium | reverse complement strand
ACTCCGGGCGGAATCTTGACCTCAAGACGCTTCTGACGAGCAATCCTGCCTGAACCTTGACATACTGAGCAAGGTACATTTTGTATCTGACCAGTGCCGCCACAATCAGAACAGGGTTCCTCAACCTGAAGGGTAAGGATTCGGCTAGTCCCGTGATAGGCTTCCTCTAGGGTTACGTCCACTGGATATTCTGTATCGCGACCTCGCCTAGGGCGGCTTTGGGCACGAGTAGCTCCAGCGCCAACCCCCCGAAGCAAGTCATCGAAAATGTCGCCTAAATTACCTTCACCAAAGTGAAAGGCGGTGCTACCACTCTGACTAAAATCCGAAGACGGTCTCTGTGTCCATCCTGCTTGGGCAAATTGATCGGCATATTGCCACTGGTCACCAAACTGGTCGTATTTCTTTCGTTTATCCTTGTCAGAAAGAACCTCATATGCCTCGTTTATCTGTTTAAACTTTGCCTCTGCCGACTTATCGCCGGGATTGACATCAGGGTGATACTTGCGCGCCAGCTTGCGGTAAGCCTGTTTTATCTCCCGCTCACTGGCGTTGCGGCTAACCCCCAGGATATTATAGTAGTCTTTGCCTGCCATTCTTGCTCCGTCAGCATTATAAAATACCGCCGAAAGTTTGTCAAGCTGTTATAGAGTTTTTAATAATATTGTGTGAAATATCTTGACAAACTTTATTAACTCAGATATAATACTTCTTGGCTGAGAGAGCGGCAGCCAGTTAGCTGGAAAGAAAGGAGATAAAGATGGTAATGGCGATTACGCGCTGGCAACCTTTTGCTGAACTGATAAGCTTAAGGCAGGCAATGGACAGGCTATTCGAGGATAGCTTTGTTACTCCGGCACATATTTTCGATACCCTTGGTTCCAACATGAGGGTACCCATTGACATGCATCAGGTCGGAGACGATGTGGTGGTTAGGGCTTCCCTGCCCGGGGTGAAGCCTGAGGAGGTTGACATTTCCGTAACCGGTGACACCCTGACGATTAAGGGCGAAACCAAAGCTGAGGAAGAAATCAAACGAGAAGATTACCTCTGCCAGGAGTGCCGATACGGGGCCTTCTACCGTACGGTCAGCCTCCCCAGCGGGTTGAATACGGACAAAGCAGAAGCCACCTTTGAAGATGGAGTTCTGACCCTCACCATCCCTAAATCTGAGGGGGCTAAGCCCAAGGTGATAAAGGCGAAAGCCAAGGGTGCCACTAAGGACAAGAAGTAATGCTAAGTGCTAGGCTCGGTCGCTCTCTCAGCCGAGATTTTTGCCGCTTGGGTGAAAATATCAAGAAACTGGTTTAATATCCGGGCGGTGGCCCCCCAGATAACATCCCCCTGATAGTGGTAGAAAAATGAGGTAACCTCCTCGCCGTCAATAGTTCTGGTCTCTAGACGCAGGCGACCCAAATCGAGCAGCGCTGATACGGGGACTTCGAGTATCTCCTCAATCTCTTCCTTGTTGACCCTAAATTGATATGGCCAGGGGATAAAACCGACAAAGGGAGCAATAATATAGCTTGAAACCTGGGTGACAAAATCGTCAAGCTCCCCTAATATCTCAACATCGCCAGCCATCAAGCCAATTTCCTCGGCGCACTCGCGCAGGGCAGTATTGAGCAGCGTCCCGTCCTCTTCTTGGTAGGCTCCGCCGGGAAAGGATATCTGACCTTTGTGCTCCTTCACTTCCCGGGTCCGTTTGGTGAACAGGAGGTGACACTGCCCTTGCCTATCATAGATGGGCACTAAAACTGCTGACGGTGCCAAGCCGGGGTCAGCGATACGGCGCTTATGCCTCAGCGAGAGGACTTGCCTCAGCCTTTGCTTCATACGGGTTCATAATAGCACCACTCTTAAGACCAGTACAATCATTCCCTGACAAACTTGACAAGTACTATCGGCTCGGCTATAATAAATCAGAGTTAAACTCTGCACGCCCCTTGCCAACAAGTCCAAAGGGAATTTACTTGTCATGCGCCCTAAGACTTTGGTTTCCTGAATGTCAAAGTATATCTTTATTACTGGTGGTGTAGTTAGTTCGGTGGGCAAGGGCATTACCGCCGCTTCCATAGGTACCCTTCTCAAGAGCCGCCAGCTCGCCGTCTCCAGTCAGAAGCTTGACCCCTACCTCAATGTTGACCCGGGAACGATGTCACCCTACCAGCACGGTGAGGTGTTTGTTACGCAGGACGGGGCCGAGACCGACCTTGATTTGGGTAATTATGAGCGGTTCATTGATATTAACCTTACCGCTGAGTCTAATGTTACCTCGGGTCAGATTTACAATACGGTTACTGCCCGGGAGAGGCGGGGTGATTTCCTCGGCGGCACTATACAGGTAGTGCCCCATGTTACCAACGAAATAAAAGCACGCTTTAAGCAGCTGGCGGAGAAGTCGCAGGCTGATGTAGTTATCTGTGAGATTGGGGGCACTGTAGGCGATATTGAAGGACAGCCCTTCCTGGAGGCCATCAGACAGATGCGGAACGATGTCGGCAGGGAGAACGTGCTTTACATTCATGTTACCCTTCTCCCTTACCTCAACTCTACTCAGGAGTTAAAGACCAAGCCGACCCAGCACAGTGTTAACGAGCTGAGGCGCATCGGTATCCAGCCCGATGTAATCATATGCCGCAGTGATTATCCTATAGCGGAAGAGGTGCGAGACAAAATATCTCTGTTCTGTGATGTGGGGCGGCAGGCGGTTATTCCTCTACCCACGGTATCCAGCATCTACGAGGTACCGCTGGTCCTGGAGGATGAGGGACTGGGGCAAATAGTTGTGGACGAACTCGGCCTCAAGGCTCAACCGCCGGACCTTAGTCAGTGGCGGGAGATGGTTAGCCGACTCACCACGCCCCGTGAGCCAGTCAATATTGCTCTGGTGGGCAAGTATGTGGAGTTGAAAGATGCCTACTTCTCGGTCAGGGAAGCACTGCACCACGCTGCCCTGTATCATGAGAGAGACCTTAACCTGATCTGGGTTCACTCAGAAGACTTGGAGAAGGACGGGGGTGAGGCGTTGCTGCGCTCAGCCCAGGGCATTATAGTCCCCGGTGGTTTTGGCATCAGGGGCATTGAAGGTATGATAAACGCAGCCAGCTATGCCCGGCAGAATGAAATCCCCTACTTTGGACTGTGTCTGGGGATGCAGGTTATGGTAATCGAGTTCGCTCGAAATGTGCTGGGGCTGGCCGGGGCTAATTCTACCGAGTTTGATGCTGACACTGCCTACCCGGTCATTGACCTTCTTCCCGAACAAAAAGGGGTAGAAAGTAAGGGTGGCACCATGCGGCTGGGTGACTATACCTGCTGTCTGGTCCCCGGTAGTCACGCCGCTGAAGCCTTCGGGCAAAGCCCGGTCTACGAGCGCCACCGGCACCGCTACGAATTCAATGATACATTTCGGGCCAGATTTCAAGAGGCAGGAATGGTTTGTAGCGGGCTATCCCCCGACGGCAAACTGGTTGAAATCTGTGAACTGGCCAATCACCCGTGGATGGTGAGTTGCCAGTTTCATCCCGAGTTTGGGTCGCGTCCTAATCGTCCTCACCCGCTGTTTCGTGATTTTATAGGCGTGGCCAGGGATGTACTACGTGAAGGGGCTCAGCCGCCGTTACAACTTTCTTCATAGTTTGTGGTAGAATACGGCGATTAGATAGGGGAGACTAGGTGCATATCTTCCTGGATACAGCCAATATTGACCAAATCCGCAAAGCGGCTAAGCTCGGGGTTGTCAGCGGTGTGACCACTAACCCCACCCTGGTATCCAAGGAGGGGACGGCTGACTATCAAGCCGTCGTCAGGGAAATATGCTCCATTATTCCGGGGCCGGTCTCAGCTGAAGTGATGGCTGAGGAAGTTCAGGAGATGGTGGAGCAGTCGCGTAGCATCTCCGCCTGGGCGCCGAATGTCGTGGTCAAAATCCCGGCTACCGCTGCCGGACTGGAGGCAACCTCAATCCTGAATCAAGACGGCGTGAAGGTAAACATGACCCTGTGCTTCTCGGTCAACCAGGCCCTTCTGGGCGCACTGGCTGGCGCGGCTTATGTTAGTATCTTTGTTGGCAGACTGGACGATGCCGGTCACGACGGTATGCAGGTGGTTGGCGATGTGGTTGAGGTTTTCCAGCAGTATCAGCTGTCCACTCAGGTTATTGCTGCCAGCATTCGCCATCCCGAGCACTGCGTGGCTGCGGCCAAGGCAGGGGCTCATATCGCTACCGTACCCTACAGCGTACTTATGCAAATGATAAATCACCCGCTGACCGATGTGGGTGTTACTCGCTTCCTTGCCGACTGGCAGCGTGTTTCGCAGCCTTAGTCTGGCGGGGCAGGGGGCTGAGAATATGAGCACCAAAACATTATCTTCAGCTAAAATGTATATAACCGTTATCATCTCTTCCTTGACGGAAGTGGAGAGGAGTTCCCCAGAATCTAGACTCTTGGGGGTATATCAAGGGGGTGAGGTTGAATGATGAATATCAGCCAACTGGATAACAAGAACCGGGATGAGCTGGTTGAGCTAGCCAAGGAGATGGGTATCCCCGGCGTAGCCAGCATGAAGAAGCAGGACATCATCATGCGCCTGCTCCAGGCACATACCGAGCAACAGGGCAATATTTTCTGCAGCGGCATACTGGAGATTATGGATGATGGCTATGGTTTCCTGAGGCAGGACAGTCTGCTGCCCAGCGGCTCCGATGTGTATCTTTCCCAATCGCAGATTCGCCGCTTTGGTCTGCGCAATGGTGACATGGTCGTGGGGCAGGGTCGGACACCGAAGAACGGTGAGAAATACTACAGCCTGCTCCGAATAGAAGCTGTTAACGACGTTGACCCTGAGCTGGTTAAGAGCCGGCCCTATTTCACTTCGCTTACTCCTACCTTCCCCGACGTGCTGATTAATCTGGAGAATTCACCCGATGACTTGTCTACCCGGTTGCTTAACCTTATTGCTCCCATCGGTCGGGGTCAACGGGGCCTGATTGTATCACCACCCAAAGCGGGCAAGACGATACTACTTAAATCGATAGCCAATGCCGCCACGACTAACTATAACGACATTCACATTATGGTTTGTCTTATCGGCGAGCGCCCCGAGGAGGTTACCGATATGAAGCGCTCGGTGAGGGGTGAGG
>CAZMZA010000101.1:0-5207 GCA_964570635.1 uncultured Dehalococcoidales bacterium | reverse complement strand
GAATTAGGTAGATAATCGAGCTGTGGTTTGAATCCCACTTTACAGCACCGATATCCACCAGAGGAAAGAGGCGCTCCTTATTCCATGTATCCGCCCATGACCGGTTAGAGAAACTCTTCGTGGAATGTCCGAAGACTGCCCTCGCCGCCTCTCGTCGTTCAACTCGCCCAACTCCGGACACAAACCTCAACAGGTTCTTCTGCTCCGCGGTAAGTTCGGATACAGCTGCCGTGATACGGTCCACCTCTTTCTGTTGATAGTCCTTCAGGATGTATTCTCTTGCTTCCAGCACCATGCCACCCTGTGCCGCCGCTGGCATCCTCTGCAACGCCTCGTTCACAATATGGCCTATGTCGATGTCTGAGGCAGCCGCGGCACCATTCCACAGCCCGAGTGCCCGGAACCCCTGCCGAAGGTGTTCAAGTCCCTCTTCAACTCCTTCCAGCTCACGGATCCGCGTCCCCAGCTGGGTTACCTGGTCATTAGCCTGTTTAAGTTGCACCTCGAGTGTCTGTACTGTACGCTCTGTTTTCTCCAGGTCTTCCAACCGCGCCAGTGTCTCCGGCGGTACCTCGCTGGCGCCTCCGCCAGCAGCCAGGCCGGCCGCTGCCTCCCGGAGCACGTCGGCGATATTTGCCTTCTCACGGAGCTGGTTCATAGTTTTCTCCGCTGTAGTCAGTTTTCCTTTAAGTTCGACGATCTCCGAACGCTCCGCCGCCTTCTCCTTTATTTTTTCCTCTACCATCTTGCGCAGTTCATCGATAGAAGCCCGTTCGGTTATTTCCACCCTTTCTATGGGGGCTATCAATGGCGTCTCAGCGCCGTGGCGTGTAAGCCGCTCACTGGTGATGGTGGTCTTGAAAGGCTCAGCTGCCCAGCCGTAGACGTAAAACTCGCCGGTCACCAGTGACTTCAGTGCATCCGGACTGAGCGGCTTCATGTAGTCCCGGACCGCATCCCGGTCAAGTTTCTCGGTGAGCTTGCCGAAGATTCGAAGCCAGCACTGGGAGAGTGGAGTCTTATGCAGCTCGGCCGGTCGCTGCGTCCCCAGGACCAGTAGCACTCCGAACTTCCGGCCCCCGGTGGCGATGCCCTTGACCAAGCCAACGCGCCGCATGACGTCCGGGCTTTTCTCCTGTGGGCATTCCATATGCGCCTCTTCCATTATCCATATCGCCGGCCTCGACTCGTTAACCTGCACCTTCCAGATCTGACGGAGGATTTTCTCAACCATGCGTCCGTAGGCTTCCTCGTCAGTGAAAACTTCCTTCAGGTTGAAGTCCAGAATCTTTCCCTGGCGGTAGGCCTCGGCATAGACGTCGATAGCATCCTCCCACCTAGGGAGGTCCGCATTATCGCCGCCGACGACAACCACCCCGGGGAATTTCTCCGCAAAGGTCCAGTACTCACCATGAGGGTCGATAATCATTACCTGAAGCCCCTGGGCGATGGCCTGCTCCGCAATCAGTGCCATGGTCCAGCTCTTTCCGGAACCACTCTCACCGATGACGGCAATCCGGAGGCCCTGCTTTTGAACACGGTCATCGGCGGTGTCGATGACAAAGTCGCTAGACAGCCGGAATGCGGGATAAACCCCACCTTTGTTTAATGCCACCTCATTACCTCCTTTCCCAAGCGAAACATAGTTGATTCTGTTCAGGTAACTGATGCCCAAAGCTTTCATCTAACATCATATCAACTCAGCCTCTCTCTTCTGGCCTTTTGTAGGGCAAGCCCAGGGCATTGTAAATCGACTGCTCGGTATCCCCGGCTATTCTCCTACCCTCCGCATTGAAAAGCCCGGAGCCATCGGCATGCAGGTGCCAGCCCATATCTTTAGCCCGGGTACAAAGACGGATATTATTCTCAGCCGAGCCGGTTCGTATGAGCAGAAGCGTGCCCCAGGTTTCCTCAGTAGCGAAAAAAAGGTCCAAGTTGCACATGCCCATATCTACCTGGACATACTTAGAACCGCCTTTGTTTATGTGACCCAGACTTTTGATTTCGGTGTTGAACTCCCAGCTGGCCACAGGAATGAGAAGGACCTCGATATCCTTTACCTGAGGCTTGCGTCTCCGGACGCTGCCGGCTATCTCGATGTAGGGGGTCCGTCCATCCGTCTTCTTTTTACAGTATGGCGACAGGCGCTTTATGACCTGCTCCGCAAGCCGCCGCGCCGTCTCCAGGGGGATCTTACCCGCCATTTGTTCTGTCCTCCTGCTCGGCTATAATTCCAATGAGCTCTGTTGTATATCTTATCTGCCCCAGGTCGTAATTATTCCGATAAGGCCAGTCGCAGAGGCCTTCTTTACTGAACTCGCAGAGGCAATCGTCGAGGGGCTTACCTATTGGGCAGTTGCTCATGGCTGAACCGTCCCAGTGACGACGTGGCGAATAAAATATGCGGTATTCCTAAAAGCTCTGAGCTCATCATTATCTACGCCCCTGACATTGGTATACTCGACTAAGGAAGCCATTTCAGAAATGCGTCTGACATCACTCCAGCGAGGTACCCACATTCTCTCTACCCCATCATCATCAAAAATGACACCTAGTAGAACCTGGTCAGCCTCCTGCTGCTTAATCGCGATTGCTTTTACCTGCACATTCCCTCCTCGGTGTAACGGAATATCCGTTACACTACGCTATCTTGTGACGCCTCCGGTAACTGGTACCCCCCAACGTCACTCGTTGCCCATGACACATGCCATATAGCCTATCAACAGCATCCACAGTCATCAACTCTTCTAGGGAACCGGGCCCGGTCATCTCCAACCTGGTGCTAATAACCACGGGAAGGCCCGCCTTCACCCTCTCATCGATTATGTACCAGTACACTTCTTGGGTGAATCGGTAGGAGTGAGGTTGCTCCTTTCCCACATCATCCAATAGAAGTAGCTTAACGCCTCGCAGCTGGGCATAAACATCTTCCTCCCTCTCGTGATGTATATCTTCGTCTCGTATATTGTAAGTTGCGCGAATCCGCTTCACCAAACCAGGGCCACTCTCAAACATTATCGGGCACCGGCGCATAGTGGGGTCTCCATGCCAGTTATCAATCACATGGTTGGCAATGCAGGCCATCAGAGTCGTCTTACCCACGCCAGGCACCTCTGAAAATAGGAGAAGAGACGGCATCCCTTTTGGATTCTCCAGATTAAAGCCCCCCGCCCACTGCTGGCATATCCGGAGCTGTTTCCTCTGATACTCTGGGTCGAATTCGCTAAATCTCGTACACTGAAGCCCCCAAGGTATACCACAATCCTTCCTCCACTGTTCACGAATTCCGATCCGCTGCAGTTCTGATTCTTGCTCCTCGGCCCTTTTCTCCTCTTCCTCGCGTGCCTGCTTGCATTGGGGACACTCACGAGGTCTGAATTCCCGCGGCGGCTTGCAATAGTTAAAAATAGTAATCTCGCCCGAGAATTTTTCACCGCAAGACTCACAATTACATTCCTCAACCCTGATTCCCTTCATCGGTCGCGTGTTCTCACTCGTCCCCAACATCTTCCCATCCTGACTCTCGCCTCTCTGCCGCTCCCGCGCCAGGATATCCCCGATGTGCTCCAGCCCGCCCCTGTTCCATTCCTCTTGGTTCTCGTTTTCCTCTATCATCTGGCCCTCCTTCTTCTTGCCAACCCTGAAGAATTTTGTCAACATAAGCCCAGCGACGTTTGTGAAGAGGGGCTTGCTTAAAGGCTTTTTCTATCCATTCAACGGGTCCAACGTACCACTCGATGAATTGGTTGATGCGGTCACGCAGCACCTCATTTATTGGTTCCTTTTTAGTCTCATCAACAAGTCGGATAATCTCAGCGACTAGAGCTGCGTCACGGTTTTTGCGTGACAGGTCTAGGCGTGAGTCTCTTACCTCTGTACTCTTTACTCTTACTTCTTCATATGTTTCTTGGGGGGAGGGGTTCTTTTCTGCTTCTCTTTTCTTTTCCTTGGCCTTAATGGCTTCTCGGCGCTCATGTTGCCGCCGGCGACGTTCCTCCTTTGTGTCGGTTATAGCCCTCTGGCGCTCTTCATAGTGCGTTACGTAAAGGGTGTCAGAGTTCCAGTGAAGGCTGCCCGCGTTTTTCATCTTCTCAAGCATGCGATTGAACGATTCTTTATCATCGTCATCTGTGATTTTAAGTGTCTTCATGATTTCAACTAAAGTGAGCGGTGTGCCGGCAACGATGAGAGCACCGTCTGGTTTGCCAGTACCATCAAGGTGGCCACACTCATGGGCAAGGCTCAACAAGCGCCACCAGCAACCCTGCTCAGCTAGGGATAGTCTGTCCATCTTGACGTCGCCTAGCCACTCTACCCACATCTTAAGCCAAGGTTTATCTCTCGCCATCAATCCCCTGTCACGGATTTTACGTTACGACTTTGTAACGGTTTATCCGTTACATTACTTAAACATATTCGGTTGTGTATTCCGCCTCTCCATCTCTTTTAAGAGAGCCTCTTTTTTGTCCTTGGGGAGCGATGCCACGATATCATGCAGCTTCCCATCTGTAGGCACGCGTAGATTGCTGGCAATCCATGATTTACACGTAGTTTCAGACCAATGGATCGCCTTTAATCTCTCGTCGAATTTGCTCCATTCTGTGCCAGTGGCCTTGATAGGTGGCTCCTCCTCCTTACCAAACAGTTCCTCCTCGAGCTGCTTGGTGGTCTTTTCCCGCTCCGGTTTAACGAGCTCGGCTGGCTTCTTGGAAGTGTCACCCTCTACCGGGGGTGGTGTGGTGGCGGCCTCGATGGCTGTCGCGCCACTGTCGGCGGACGATGGTTCATCGGCGGCCGGGGATTCCTCAGCTTCACCAATCACCTCTTCAGGAAACAGATCTTCGGGGGGTTCTTCCTCCTCGAGGGTGGGGAGTAGTACCTGAGCCGGTTTCTGTCGGGATATCTGGATGATATCTGACAGCTTCACGTCGGCGCGGACGTTGAGGACATATACGGTCTTGCGTCCCTCGCCCATGGGGGTGACCGGCTGCTCTTTGAGGAAAAGAACGAGAGGAATGAAAGCGATGCGCCCCCGGGTGAACTGGCGGATGAAGCCGTCGGGAACATGCTCGGGATCGTCTGACTTGGCCAGCTGGGAGTTTATGTTGACGATGGAGTGCCATGAACTCGTGTTCAGTCGGTATACGCCCAGGCCCGGTACCTCATAGAGGATGAAGTAAAGGGACATCGTCCGGCGGCACTGCTTG
>CAZMZA010000100.1:0-5266 GCA_964570635.1 uncultured Dehalococcoidales bacterium | reverse complement strand
CCTCGGTCTCACCATCAATGGTAAAGCCCAGCTCTGCCGCCAGACGCACCGCACGCAACAGGCGCACCGCATCTGAGGCAAAAGCCTCCTCGGTAACCACCCGAATTACGCCCTGCTTAAGGTCGCTCCAGCCATTGAAGGGGTCTATCAGTTCGACACCTGCCTTATCTCTGTCCGCATGGCTGAGGTCAACCGCCATCGCGTCTATGGTAAAATCACGCCGCGCCAGGTCCTGCTCAATACTACCCTTAACGGTACAGAAATCAAGCTGACACCGACGCCCGCCACTGACCAGGACCACCCGGCTTACCCCGTTTTCCCCGTCCAGCAAGACATATCTGCCGCCGAGGGCGTCAGCCACCCTGGTGCCAATCTCCAGCCCGTCACCGATAACCGCAATGTCAATATCGCCGGTATCCCTCCCCAGCAGCCAATCACGCAGCACCCCACCAACGAGATATGACCTTATGCCCAGCTGAGAGAGAACGTTACCCACGGCGGCCAGGGGCGGTGAAGCCTGAAGCTTAATCAACACCTTTAAATCTTTCATCTAAAGCACCTAAAGCTAAACTATACTACCAAAACGCCAGTTTATCAAGGGGAACGTAATAGCGCTACGGCTGAAAGGGAGTGAGCCTGGTTACAAAATACAGTGACGGTATTGACAAATGTCCAATTTGCGCTATAATAAAGCCAAATGGCACGGATTGGGAGCCTGATATGATTATTGGGACCCGAATCTTCGAGCTAAGCAACGGCAAGTATCAGAACCTGTCTGAGTTAGCCCAGGTAATGGGAATATCAGTAAGCCAGATTTACCGGGTGAAAGAAGGCAAACGCAATATCAATCAAAAATTCATTATCGGCGCAATAAGAGCCTTTCCCGGGTATACCTTTGACGACCTTTTTTATCTTCGCTCCGAAAATGCCAACCGTCGCTCCCGGACATTACTTGGCCCCGGCAACAGAATCAAGGCGAAAGCCTTCCGCAAGAAGAAAACAGGCGATAAAACTGTAGGCGGCGGACGAGGCATCCGGTCAACTCTATATATAAATTGATTGGTTGACCAGACCAACCACAAAAAGCTCCGTTAAAGCCAAACTCCTATTATCCAGAGCGCAGCGACAAGCCTGACCGATAAGACCTAGACCAGACCCACCGGGTCAATATCTACCGTCCAGCCCTGAGGGATTGGTACCCTCGACAGAAGGGCTGCAGGGTCAGAGCCACGAAGTATGAGCTGCCACCGGAACCGCCCCCGCAGTCGATGAACAAAAGCCGGCGCCGGACCGATTAGACTGAGGTCAGCTATCCCGACCGAATCTATCTCTTCGCTGAGAAGGCGTTTCATCCTTTCTGCCTCTCTCTGACAAAGAGCGTCGCTGGTGTGGCTGTAAACAAGGCTGGCCAGTCGGGTGAACGGAGGGTTATGAAGCTGCCGTCTATAAGCGATTTCCCTCTCATAGAAAAGGGCATAATCGTGTCTGGCCGCTGCCTCAATGGCGTAATGCTCTGGAGAATAGGTCTGAATAATGACCTCTCCGCCCAGAGTGCCGCGCCCAGCTCTCCCCGCCACCTGGCTCAAAAGCTGAAAGGTCCTCTCCCCGGCCCGGAAGTCGGGCAAATTCAAGCTGGTATCAGCACTGACCACCCCCACCAGAGTGACCAGCGGTAAATCCAAGCCCTTGGCAATCATCTGGGTACCAATAAGAACGTCGGCCTGATGGGCCCGGAACCTGGCTAATATTTCCTCGTGCGAATGCTTTCCCCTGGTAGCATCGCTATCCCAGCGCAGCAGCCTGGCACCGGGGAAAGCATAGCCCGCCTCCTTCTCCAGACGCTGAGTGCCAAGACCCAAGAACTTTATCCGTGGACTCAGGCACCGGGGGCAGACCTGAGGCACTGGCATTCTGTAGTTGCACTGATGGCAAACCAGAGTGTCTATATCGAAGTGATGGGTAAGGGCAACCTCGCAACGCCTACAGCGGAAGACGAAACCACAGTTACGGCACTGAACAAAGCCAGCCCCTCCCCTACGATTAAGAAACAGGATCACCTGCTCGCCACTGGCCACAGCTCTAGCCGTAGCCTGAGAAAGAGACCGACTAAAAAGGCTCCGGTTGCCTGCCTTAAGCTCGTCTCTTAAATCCACCACCTCAACCCCGGGGAGTGGCGAGGCCTCTTCCGGGACAACGCGTTCCGGAAGCTGAAGCAGGTGGTAGTCCCCCCGTTGGGCCCGGTAAAAAGTCTCCACATCAGGGGTGGCACTGCCCAGGATGACCGCCGCCCCGGTCAGCTCGGCCAGTTTTATGGCGACATCACGGGTGTGGTAGCGGGGAGACTTGTCAGGCTGTTTATAGGTCCACTCATGCTCCTCATCAATAACGATAAGACCGAGGTCTGGTTGAGGAGCAAAGATGGCACTCCTGGGACCGATAACGACATCAAATTCGCCGTCTCTAATTCGCTGCCACTCATCGAATTGCTCACCCAGGGAGAGCTTACTGTGCAAGACAGCCACCCGGTGAGGGAAACGCGAAGCAAAGCGCTCTATCGTCTGGGCAGTAAGGGCAATCTCTGGAACCAGAACGATTCCCCGCTTACCCAACCTCACCACCTCAGCCAGGGCCTGTAAATAGACCTCGGTCTTGCCACTCCCGGTAACCCCGTGGAGCAGAAAAACGTCTGGCGTGGCGCTACCGTGAGGCTGGCGGAGCAGGCTGGAGCGAATACCCGCCAGGGCCGAGCCCTGGGCAGCGGTAAGTTCCAATGGCTCTGACCGCGTAATACCCTGATAGGAAATTGGCTCGCGTTTTATTTCAACCGGCTGCACGCTGACTAGACCGCTGCTGACCAGGGTGTCAATTACCGCTTTATCACAGTTGACCTTTTGCCTGACTTCCGCCCAGGCGACCGGCCCAGCCTGCCGGGCTAAGAAGTCGAGAAGACTTGCCTGTCTGCTGGCCCCCTTTTCCCGCCGCCTGACCGCCTCCCGGCGAGCATCTTCAGCCCCGACTTCCAGACCAAGGTATGGCACCCGCTTTGGCCCTACCTTGACCGGCTCCAGTTCATAGCTCCTGACAGCCAGACCCCGCCGTACCAGTTGTGAGACTATAGTCTGAGCCTTTTTTTTGCCTGATGCCTTTTCCAGTTCCCTGAGACTAACCCTGCCTCGTTCCCGAACCAGCTCAAGAATACGCCTCTCCCACTCGGTTAGAGAGGGTATCTCATCCTGACGAGGGGCTGAGGCACTGGAGATAAAGGTGATTACCTTGCGTTCAAATCCTGGCGGCAGCATCAGAGCCACCGCGTCAAAAAGAGGTGACAGATAGCGCTCGCTTATCCAGCAAGCCAGTAATGCCTGGTCCGGTGAGAGTAGCGGACGAGAATCAATAATACCGGCTATCTCCTTGGTTTCCTCTACCGAGGGATAGCGGCTCAGTTCTAAGACGACACCCTGGAGGAGCTTATCACCAAAGGGGACCCATACCGCCTGCCCCACCTCAATCCCCAGACCGGGGGGTATAGCATAGCTAAATGTCCGGCGCTGGGCTACTGGTGAATTAACACTAACCTCAGCATACCCCATCCCATGCTCCGTGAGGCAGCTCTATGCTAACCCTGCTCCTTTTCCTTTAATACCCGCTTTTCCTTGATACGAGACGCCTTAGCACTCAGTCCACGCAGGTAATAAAGTCTGGCCCGGCGCACCTTTCCGTGGCGGACTACTTCCACCTTCTCTACCAGCGGTGAGTGCAGCGGGAAGGTGCGCTCTACCCCCACTCCATGGGCAACGCGCCTCACGGTGAAGCTAGAAGCGACCCCACCACGCCGAACTCTGATAACTACCCCCTGGAACAATTGGGTCCGCTCTTTGTCCCCTTCCACAATCTTGGTACTGACCTTCACCGTATCACCGGGGAGAAGAGGCGGAACGTTGGGATTCGGTTTGACTTCAACGAAGGGTACTGTACTCATTCGGTAGGACTCCTATCTAAATTAGCCTTGTTTCCAACTGGCTACTAACCGCTTTTCCTTCTCGGACAGACCAGCTTTGTCCAGCAGCTCTGGACGGCGTTCCAGAGTGCGCCGGATTGCCTGCTCACGGCGCCACTTGGCGATTCGGGCATGGTTTCCCGAAAGCAACACTTCAGGCACCGCCCAGCCTCTATATTCGGCCGGTCGGGTGTACTGGGGGTACTCCAGAAGCCCAAAAGCGTGAGAGTCTTCCGCCAGCGAAGCTTCTGAGCCCAGCACCCCGGGCAGTAACCTGACCACGGTATCTATAACCACCATAGCCGCCAACTCGCCACCACTAAGCACATAGTCCCCGATGCTGATTTCATCGGTAACCAGGTGCTGGCGCACCCGTTCATCAACACCCTCATAATGACCACAGATAAGAATCATATGCCGAAAATTCGACAGCTCATAAGCAATCGGCTGGGTAAAAAGACGCCCCTGCGGGGTAAGCAGAATAACGGGCAATACATCAGGCTCAGCATCGCCAGCCCCGCCTTTAGAGCGCATACCTGCCTTTATTGACTCAACCGCCTCAAAAACAGGTTCGGGCTTGAGTACCATACCGGCACCGCCACCGTAAGCATAATCGTCAACAGTGTGATGTGCATCATGAGTATAATCTCGAATATTGCGAGTATTCACCGTTATCAGCTTCTGGTCAACTGCCCGTTTGAAGATGCCAACACTAAAAGGACCCTGAAACATCTCGGGAAAGAGAGTCAAAACGTCGATACGCACCGGCCTAACCCCTCCCGCTGTCTGGTGCCGGATGCTCGGTCAGGTCGCCTCGAATAACTTCCACAGCATGAGGGATGACCGCTAATATTACCCCGAGGCACTCCCGAACCCCCTGGGGGCTGCCGGGCAGGTTAATGATAAGACACTTACCCCTAATACCGGCTACAGCCCGACTCAGCATAGCCATCGGTGTCAGGTTATAGGTCTTGCCTCTCATAGCCTCGACGAAACCGGGTACCACCCTGTCCACTACGGACATAGTCGCTTCCGGAGTAACGTCACGCGGGCCTAAACCAGTGCCACCCGTAGTCAAAATGACGTCCACATCCCCACCATCAGCCCAGCCAGCTAATTTATCGGCAATAGTATTACTCTCGTCAGGAACGACCTCATGCTTAACCGGGTAACCGTCCACCGCAGGTAGCATGGCTACTATCGCCTGACCACTCTCGTCATAGCGCTCTCCGCGCGCCCCTTTATCGCTAATGGTGAGCACCCCTACTC
>CAZMZA010000099.1:0-5298 GCA_964570635.1 uncultured Dehalococcoidales bacterium | reverse complement strand
ATCAGATTCTGACCGAGATGGACGGCTTTGACACCAATGTTGGCGTCATTGTTCTGGCCGCTACCAACCGGCCTGACATACTTGACCCGGCTCTGCTCCGTCCCGGTCGCTTTGACCGGCGGGTAGTTCTGGACCGCCCCGATATTAACGGACGAAAAGCCATCCTCAAGGTTCATTCCAACGGTAAGCCGCTGGATGAATCGGCTGACTTAGAGGTGCTGGCAAAACAAACGGCCGGTTTCAGCGGGGCTGACCTGGCTAACCTGATTAATGAAGCTGCCATCTTAGCCGCCAGGCGTGGTAAGAAGGCCATCGAGATGCAGGAGCTTGAGGAGTCGATAGACCGGGTAATCGCCGGCCCGGAGAGGAAGAGCCGCAAGATAAGTCCTAAAGAAAAGGAAATTACCGCCTACCACGAGGCAGGACACGCCCTTGTGGCCAGAGTGCTGCCAAATATTGAGCCGTTGCGGAAAATAACTATAATACCGCGTGGCATGGCGCTTGGTTATACCAAGACACTAACTGAGGACAGGTATTTGCCGACACGCTCTCAGTTCAAGGACGAGTTAACCATGTTGCTCGGTGGTCGTATTGCTGAGGAGTTAATCTTTAACGAGGTGACCACCGGAGCTCAAAATGATATTAAAGTTGCCACCGAACTTGCCCGCAAGATGGTAACTGATTTTGGCATGAGTGAAGCCCTAGGACCACGAACCTTTGGGGACAAGCAAGAGTTGGTCTTTTTAGGGCGTGAAATCTCGGAACAGAGGGACTACAGCGAGAGGGTAGCCCTGCAGATTGATAGGGAAGTTAATAAACTTATTCAGGAGGCTTACCAGGCCGCCAAGAAAATTCTAGCCGAGAAAAAGTCGAAGTTAGTCCAGATTGCGGAAAAGCTCATCGCTCAGGAGACTCTGGAGGGCGAAGAGCTGGAAGCGATGTTTAGCGAACTTGACTCAGCACCTCCCCCGGAAGCCAAGGCGGCGTCTTAATCGCCGACACTCGCGGGCTGGTCTCAACTGAGACCAGTTTTCTTTTCTCAGGAGGCACGCATGATTGAGATTACTGACAGACCTATTGCTCCCGAACTGTTGATTAGTAAGGTTAAAACCGACAGTAGCGGCTGTGTCGTTACCTATGTGGGGCTGATTCGTAAATACTCCCGGGGCAAATCGGTTCTTTCCGTGGAATACGAAGATAAACAGGGGACAGCCCAAGCCAGGCTGAAGCAGATTGCCGACGAAGCCGGGCAGAAATGGCCACTGAATAACCTTGCCATATCACACAGGGTAGGTAAACTGAAGGTGGGAGATATCAATCTGGTCGTTGCCATAGCTGCTGCTCACCGCAGGGAGGGCCTGGCTGCTTGCCGCTATGTTATTGACCGGTTCAAACAGGAACTGCCTACCCGCAAGAAGGAGACCTATGACGATGGCAGCACCAGGGTGGAGGGCTAGCGCCCTGGGTGGGGTGACCTGTGCCGGTTATTTTCTCCGTATGGTTATATAATCTGCCAGGTCTATCAGGGCTTGGCGGGTGGCATTATCTGGTAGCAAGTCTAGGTTCTGGCAGGCTCGGGAGCAATACTCTGAGACAACCTGGTAGCATTCCTGGGTGATTGAGGAACTTCGGACTAGCTCCAGCGCCAGCCTGATGTTCTCCTCTCTATCCTTATTCTGGAATATCCTCTTCACCGGGTTATCCTCCGGGTAGTGTTCCAGGATAAGCATCGCCGGTAGGGTAAGAGTGCCCTGAGCTAAGTCCGAGCCTATTGGCTTACCCATCTCCTCCGCGGTGCTGGTGTAGTCTAAGACGTCATCTACAATCTGGAAGGCAATGCCCAGGTTGTAACCATACTCTCTAAGCGCCCGGACTGCCTTTTCTGGAGCCTGGCTTAGGATAGCCCCTGATTCCGTAGACAGCGCAAATAGCGAGGCAGTCTTACTGGAAATCCTTTGCAGGTAGTCTTCACGCGTCTGCTCCAGATTAAAGGCATTGAAGGCTTGGTTTATCTCTCCTGCCGAAATAATTTTAAGAGTTTGAGTAAAGAGCTTCACTACCCGTAGATTCTGTGTATCGGTGGAAAACTCTCCTGCCTTGGCGAAAAGGTAATCCCCTAGGAGTATGGCAATCTCCTCACCCCATACCGTATTGACCGTCGGTCGACCTCTCCGAACCGTAGACTTGTCAATGGCGTCATCGTGGACCAGGGTCGCATTGTGCATAAGCTCAACGGCGGTAGCCATGGGTAGCAGAGAGTTGAGGTCGTATTTATAGAATTTGCCCGATAGCAGAGATAGCGCCGGACGAATCCTCTTGCCGCCATCCTTCAGGCTGTAGTCCAGTAGTTCGGCCAGCCACGGAAAATCAACCTGGCTCACTGACCTCAGACAGTCCTCTACCTTGGCCAGGTCTTTCTCAACAGAATGGTAAATCGTGCTAAGCGACAAGGCTCTCCTTTCTCAACCGGATGGCAGGTGAAATAGGTTCACGGCGTTTTGTGTTGTAGCCCGGGCAATCGTCTCTGGCGGAACCTGTCTGCTCTGGGCTATCTTGTCGACGACAAGTGGCAGGTATGCTGGCTCGTTCCGCTGGCCGCGGTGGAGTTGAGGCGCCAGGAATGGCGAGTCCGTCTCCACGAGAAGCTTATCCAGAGGTAGTTCTCGAGCCAACGCTATCTTGTCCCGTGCCGAAGGATAGGTTAACGAACCGGGCAGTGATATCAGAAAGCCCAGCTCTATATAGCGCCAGGCCAGCCTCAAATCACCGCTAAAGCAGTGAATGACACCCAGCCCGCGGCCATTATCGGCGGGGGGTGATATGGATTTTGTCCAGGCAGTCAATATAGCCAGCAACTCTTTGTGGGCATTGCGGCAGTGTATCACTACCGGCAGGCCTAGTTCGGCGGCAAAATCAAGCTGTTGCTGGAAAACCTCAAGCTGGCGCTGACGCGGTGTTGACTTTCGATAGTAGTCAAGTCCCATTTCACCAATAGCCACTACCTGGGGACTACCAGTCAGTTCGCCTAAACGGGACAGGTCGCCTTCCTTCATTTCGGCGGCTCTATTGGGGTGGAACCCGACAGCCGTGAAAACGTCAGGGTAATGCTGAGCTATGCGGAGTGATGCCCGGCTCGACTCTATATCCAGGCCAACGTTTATGATGGTGCTGACCCCTTGCTCCCGGGCTCGAGTCACCACCTGGTCTCGGTCCTTATCAAAGGCGGGCAAATCAAGGTGAGCGTGCGAATCTATTATCACTGGACTTTCCCCAACCGTCTGGTTTCTTCCTCTGCGACCTTCTCATCTAATTTGGTGAACAGGGGCTGGGGGGGGAGCAGGTGTTGACCCGGGGATGGCAAAACGAACTGCCAGCCGTCATCTTCTACTTTACCCTGAAAACCGAGAAACTCGTGCAGCTTCTGCGAGCTGAAGGGTAGGAAGGGATATAGGGCAGTCTTGAGACAGGAAAGCACCGAGATAGCGACATACAGAGCGGTGGCTGCAGCCTGTCTATCCTGTTTAATTATTTTCCAGGGGGACTCCTCTTCCAGGTAGCGGTTGGTATCCTGTGCCAGGGACATGGCAGTTTTTATTGCTTCTCGAAAATGGCAGCGGTAAAGAAGCCCATCCATAGTATCAAGGGTATCCCTGCTCCTGACTATCAGGCTATCGCTATGGGCGTCGAGGGCACCGGGGATGGGTACGCAGCCATCAAAGTGGCGATGGGTAAAGGTGAGTACCCGGTGAACCAGGTTTCCGTAGGTAGCCACAAGTTCATCGTTGTTGCGGCGGACGAACTCACGCCATGAGAAATCGGTGTCTCCGCTTTCTGGCATGTTCACTGATAGCAGGTAGCGCAGGGGGTCCGGGTCATAGCGTGACAGATAATCGGGCAGCCAGACTGCCCAGCCGCGACTGGTGGAAAGCTTCTTGCCTTCAATGGTCAAGAACTCGTTGGCGGGTACATCGTAGGGCAGGTTAAGCCCCCCGTAGCCGAGCAGCATCGCCGGCCAGACGATGGTGTGGAAGGGGATATTATCCTTACCCACAAAATAGTAGCTCTTGGCTTCTCCCTGCCAGAAGTCTCGCCACTTCTCGGCATCACCGCTGGACTTAGCCCATTCCTTGGTCGCTGAAAGGTAACCGATAACGGCTTCAAACCAGACGTAAAGGCGCTTGCTGTCGAAGCCCTCAAGGGGCACAGGGATGCCCCAGTTTATATCACGGGTGATAGCCCTGTCCTTCAGCCCTCCTTCCAGATAACGCGTGGTGAAGTTAAGGACGTTTGGTCTCCAGTGGGACTGCTGTTTCACCCAGTCTAGGAGTGTCTTCTCAAAGGCGCTTAACTTTAAGAAGAAGTGTTCGGAATCCCTGAACTCCGGGGTGGTGCCGCACACCCCGCAGCGTGGGTCAATCAGCTCAGCGGGGTTCAGGGGCTTACCGCATTCGTCGCACTGGTCGCCTCTGGCTCCAGAGGAGTCGCAGTACGGGCAGGTGCCCTGGACATAGCGGTCAGGCAGGAAGCGCTGGCATTTAGGGCAATAGGGCTGGGATACACTCGCCTTATAGATGTAGTCTTTCTCACGGAGGGTGAGGAAAATATCCGAGGCTATCTCGGCATGGTTGGCCGTGCCGGTGCTGGTAAACAGGTCAAAGGAGATGCCAAGTTCCTGCCAGGACTTAAGAAACTGCTGGTGGTAGTAGCTGGCTATCTCCGCCGGGGTTTTTCCTTCCTGCTCAGCCTTGATGGTTATCGGCGTGCCATGCTGGTCTGTACCCGATACCATCAGTACCTCGTTACCCTTGGCCCGGTGGTATCGGGCGAATATGTCGGGTGGCAGATATGCCCCAGCAATATGACCTAAGTGTAGCGGACCATCGGCGTAAGGCCAGGCTACAGCGATGAGAATTCGTTCACTCATAAACTACTTCTTTAACAAACCGTGATATACCTACTATGTGAAGAAGGTCAGTATCCTCTGGCCTTTATCCTCGCTATAACGAGCGTAACCCTTCTGGAAGGCACAGTCAACGCAGTAGCGTAATGCCTTTTTGGGTTCTGGCTCATCGCTCTCTTCATCGGTAAGGAGATAGCGCTCGGGGTGCTTTATAATTCGATTACACCCATCGCAGTGCAAGTCACCAGCTGCCATACAACCAAGACGCATCACTAATCCTCTTTCTAAGAACTGATTAATGCCTACTTACCGTAAGCCAGGCTCGATACAGCTCCTTCTTTGATAAGCCTGTTTCTCCAGCTACCCTGGCTACCGCCTCCTTAGCCTTTATCCCTGAC
>CAZMZA010000098.1:0-5312 GCA_964570635.1 uncultured Dehalococcoidales bacterium | reverse complement strand
CAGCTTCTCCGCCTCACGTAGCTCCTCGGCAATCATCGGGGTCAGCATACCGATATTCTGTTCATAAAGGCTGAAGATGTCAGGTTGCTCCTCTGTCTCGACGCGGGTCTGTACCACAGGTTTCAGCCCGTCCAGCTCAAGTTCACCGCTTTGAATCTGGGCTATAACCTGTCTCTGTGACTCGGTGTTGAGGAAATAGATGTCCTCTGTTACCCCGTCTCTATCCAGTTCAAGGTGGAGGAAAGTCCCCCTCTGAGTAGCCATTTCCAGGGCTTTGCGTAGTGCATCCTCCGGTGGTGCTGTTGTCTGTTTGAGGCTATGCATCAGGCCCGTATTTGCCGCTAGCTCGCTATAGGTTACAAAACGGGGGTGACGCCGCTTACGGTAGAGCGCCTCAAAAATGTGCAGAGTCGCCTTTAGCTCGGCGATATCATTGATTTGGGGGAGCAGGGTGCTGAAGAAGAGATTGGGCACCGAAGTAAACTGCATCCTGGCTGGGAAACCACCGAACTGCTTCATAATAGGCTTGGCTCTTCTTTGCTAATATTTTGGAACTTGGCCAGATCATGTCGGAAGCGCAGTTGTATTTCACCGGTAGGCCCGTTACGGTGCTTGGCAATTATGATTTCAGCTGGTGGCGGGTAATTTTCATCCGGGTGTTGTGCTGCCCATTCGTCCCTGTTGTAGTAGATGTCATCCCGGTAGATGAACAGCACTATATCGGCATCCTGTTCAATACTGCCGCTTTCGCGCAGGTCAGAGAGCTGGGGTCGATGCGATGCCCGCCACTCTACGGCCCGGCTGAGCTGGGATACTGCTATCACCGGTACGTTGAGCTCACGGGCTAATGCCTTGAGGGAACGGGAGATGAGGCTGATTTCCTGAACCCGGTTCTCGCTTCTGCCATCCCCCTGCATCAGTTGCAGGTAGTCAATAATGATGAGGTTGATGCCACGGTCGAAGTAAAGTCGGCGAGCCTTGCTTCGCATTTCTGCCACTCGCAGTTGCGGGGAGTCGTCAATATAAATTGGTGCTTCCGACAGGATGCCGGTAGCTTCCATAACCTTCCTCTCCTCTTCTCCAGTTTGGAGCCCGAAACGAAGACGTCTGGAATTGACTTCGGCTTCGCTGGACAGGAGGCGCAGAACTACCGGTTCTCGGGCCATCTCCAGACTGAACAGGGCCACGCAGGCTCCGTAGCCAACGGCGGCGTTTCTGGCGATGCCGAGGGCCAGGCTGGTTTTACCCATGCTGGGTCTGCCGGCCAGAATAATTAGGTCAGAGCGCTGGAACCCGCCCAGGAATTCATCCAGACCGGTAAAACCCGAAAGGACATAGGGTGTCGGCTCCAGATAGCCTTCGGCTTCGGCAGTTTCGCTGGGAGCCGTCTCAAAATACCTGTCAAGCACCTGGCGGATATGGACGAAGTCCCGGGGACTCTGCCCGTGGCGTAGTTTAAACAGGACGTCCTCGGCTTGGTTGAGGCTGTTGTCAACGTCGGCATCTGCCTGGTAGCCAATAGCGCTAATCTGGTCGGCGGCCTTGATGAGCCCTCGCATTACCGACAGGCGGTGAACAATCTCAGCGTAGGCCTCAACATCAAGGGAGCTGGGGCAGTTGGCTATCAGGTGGCTCAAGTAAGCGGCTCCGCCACAGGTCTCCAGTTTTCCCTGCCGGGCCAGCTCCTGGGCTACCGTTATTTGGTTTATCGCTTCGTTGCGCTGGAGGAGCGACAGGCATGCCTCGTATACCAGGGAGTTTCGTTCACTGTAAAAATCTGACGGCTGAAGGCGATTGCTTGTTTTATAGATTGCGGTGCCGTCTATCAGGAGGGAGCCGCTTACCGCTTCTTCAGCATCTATGTCGTGTGGGGGCAGTTTTTCACTGACCACGCTAATCTGTCTCCTCTTTGGTAACAGTGACCTTTATCTTGGCGGCTATGTCTTTAGCCAGTTTAATGGTAACCTCGTGGCTCCCGAGATGCCGGATAGGTTCCTCTAGCTCTATCTTTTTCTTGTCAATAACGGAGCCGGTGGCATTTTCTAGCTCGGAGGCTATGTCGGCACTGGTGATTGAGCCGAAGAGGCGGTCTTCACTTCCAGCCCGGGCCTTGAGGACGACCTCCGTACCTTCTAGCTGGCTGGCCAGCTCAGCCATTTCAGTCTGCGTTCGTGCCTCACTGCGCTCTCTCGCTCTCTGCTGTCCCTCCAGCTCCCTAATGGCCGTTTGGTTAGCCAATGCGGCTAGCTTTGTCGGGATAAGAAAGTTCCTGGCGTAACCATCGGCTACCTCTTTTGTCTCACCAGCCTGGGCCACATTGGGCACGTCTTCCAAGAAAATGACCTTCATAATCTCCCCTTTCCATAAATTATACTTCATCCAGCGATGAAGTGAAAGGTTGACTTTCTCCTGGGTCTTAGCGGCACGG
Source organism: uncultured Dehalococcoidales bacterium (assembly GCA_964570635.1). Lineage (GTDB taxonomy): Bacteria > Chloroflexota > Dehalococcoidia > Dehalococcoidales > CAYYQY01 > CAYYQY01. The sequence continues at coordinate 2,884 of CAZMZA010000098.1, read as the reverse complement.
TTAGTAATTGGTCTAGCCGGTTTCTCTAACGAACCTCTCGGCGTATATGGCGGCGGTGGCGCCATCCCCGGCGGCGGCTATCACCTGCCGGATAGACCTGGCGCGTACATCACCGGCAGCAAAAATGCCGGGTATCTCCGTTTCCATCTTTTCGTTGGTGGCAATATACCCTGCTTCGTGCAGGGGCAGGGACCCTTCGAGGAAGGCTGTGTTGGGCTTAAACCCGATGGAGGCGAATACCCCGGCTACGTCCAGGGTTGATTCCTCCTTGGTTATCACGTTACGCAGTTTCAAACTCTTGACGACATCTTCACCCTCAATGGCCTCAACTATGGTATTCCAGCGGAATTCAATCTTGGGGTCAGCGAAGGCTTTTTCCTGGAGGATACGTGTGGCACGGAGCTCCTGGCGGCGGTGTATCACAATAACCTTAGAGGCGAAGTGAGTAAGATGCAGGGCCTCGGTAATAGCCGCGTTGCCGCCGCCTACTACTGCTACCGGTTGCTCCCTGAAGAAGGCGCCGTCGCAGATAGCGCAGTAGCTCACGCCTTTGCCGGTAAATTCCGTTTCCCCGGGGATACCCAGTTTGCTTCGCTCCGAGCCGCTGGCGATAATTACTGCCCTAGCTATGAGATTCCCTTGGCTGGTCTTTACTATCTTTTGCTCCCCTTTGAGTCCAATGCCGGTAACCTCAGCCTGCATTATTTCCAGCCCGTATTTCCTTGCCTGCTGGCTTATTGATTCAGCCAGTTCTAGACCGCTGACACCTTCGGGGAAGCCGGGATAGTTCTCCACCCACTCGGCGTTAACTATCAGCCCGCCGGTCATTGCCTGTTCTACCAGCAGGCTCTTCAGCCTGGCTCGTGAAGTGTAGAGTCCGGCGCTAAGCCCGGCCGGGCCACCACCAATAATGACTACCTCGTACTCTCTCTCCCTGTCTTCGCTCATGATTCTTACTCGAGGGCAGTATCCAAATCCCGTTTCAATTCGGTTTTGGGTTTGTAGCCAACCAGATGGGACACAGGCTCCCCGTTCTTGAAGATGAGCAGGGTGGGGATGGACCTTATGCTGTATCTGGAAGCAGTCTTCGGGTTCTGGTCAACGTCCAGCTTGGTAAAGGTTATCTTGCCGCTATATTCGTCAGCCAGCTCGTCCAGAATCGGGGCGAGCATTAGGCAGGGCCGGCACCAGGATGCCCAGAAGTCCACCAGCACCGGCGTCTTTGATTGCAACACGGTTTGCTCGAAATTGCTGTCCTCTACGGGTGTCGGTTTACTCATGGTTTTCCTCCTTGATTGCTGTGGTAAAGCCTCGCTGGGCGGTGAGTTTGGCCAGACCAATGGCATTCTTAATTGCCGTAGCCTGGCTGCGACCGTGAGAGACGATGACGTTTCCCTTTACTCCCAGCAGGCACGCCCCGCCGTATTCCCGGTAGTCCATTCTCTGCGCCCATGAGTCCAGCCCCACGGCCTGGAGCAGAGGGCGTCCGTGGATATAAGCACTGGTTATGACGTGGCCTACTTGCTCCGTCAGGCCCTGGAGAGTGTCGCCCAATCCTTCAATGGTCTTGAGGACAATGTTGCCGATAAAACCGTCGGTAACAATAATATCAGCTTTTCTGCTCAATATGTCCTGTCCCTCGATGTTGCCAACAAAGTTTATGCTGGCCTCTTTGAGAAGCTTGTGGCTTTCCTGGACCAGACGGTTCCCCTTCGTTTTCTCTTCGCCGTTGCTCAGTAGCCCGACTCGTGGTGAGTCGATGCCGAAGACCTGCCTGGCGTAGATAGAACCCAGCTTGGCGAATTGAACCAGGTGGGCTGGCCGACAGTCAACATTAGCCCCGGCATCCATAAGGAGCACGGGCTTGGCCGGGTTGACGGCAATGACGCTGGCCAGGGGGGCGCGGTCTATACCGTCAAGCTTGCCCAGGTTAAAGAGGGCGGCGCACACCACGGCCCCGGTGTTGCCCGCCGAGACGAAGGCTGAAACGGCGCCGTCTCTTACCAGATTGATGCCGACTACTATTGACGAGTCTGGCTTGCTACGGACTGCCTTGATGGGGGATTCTCCGGACTCGATAGTCTGGTTGGCCTCAACTATGCTGAGTCCAGATTTCTGCAGATGGCGGCCTAACAGCACGTGTAGTACCGCTCTCCTGCCGACGAGAGCGATGTCCACCTTGTACTCGCTGGCGGCCTTTATGGCCCCCTTGACTATTTCCTGGGGTGCGTAGTCTCCCCCGGCGGCATCAACGGCGATTCTCATCTAATTCCCTTCTCCAGACTCTAGCTACTCGGGCTTCTCTCCCACAGGTCGCAGCGACCTCCCCATCGGGCCAGAACCTGACCATTAAGTGAAAGCTGGGCAATCTCGCACTGGTTGGGGCAGGCCTCGCATACGAATGAGGTAGTATGATATTCTATCTCGCTTATACCAAAGCCCTTGAACTGGCTTACATGGTTGTTGTTTTGTGCTTCTTCGTGGACGAGTAGGGCAGCACCAATTGCCCCCATGACCTCATGGTGAGGTGGCACGATAATTTCGGTATCAAGCGCTTCCTTGAGTGCCTTGACTATAGCCGGGTTAAAGGCTACTCCGCCCTGAAATACTACTGGCGGTTTGATTTCCTTCCCCAGCCCGACATTATTGAGGTAATTGCGTACCAGTGCCTGGCACAGCCCGTAGAGGATGTCCTCGGTGGGGTGCCCCATCTGTTGTTTGTGTATCATGTCTGACTCGGCAAAAACGGTGCACCTGCCGGCGATACGGACTGGTGTCTTGCTCTCCAGCGCTCGCTGCCCCAGTTCTTCGATGCTCATATTGAGGCGCAGCGCCTGGTGGTCAAGGAAGCTGCCGGTGCCGGCAGCGCAGACCGTATTCATAC
>CAZMZA010000097.1:0-5406 GCA_964570635.1 uncultured Dehalococcoidales bacterium | reverse complement strand
ATACCCCCCCCCCCCCCCTCGCGGCCGGCGCCGCCCCCCCCCCCCCCCCCCCCACCACTCATAAATTTATTTCTCCCCTTTCACCATCTCCAGGAACTGCTCAAAGAGGTAGGTATTGTCCAGCGGGCCGGGGGAGGCCTCGGAGTGGTACTGGATGCAGAAGATAGGCAGCTCCCTGTGGCGCAGGCCTTCCACCGTGCCGTCATTCAGGTTTATCTGGGAAACTTCCAGCCCGCCTTTGAGGGTGTCCGGGTCAACGGCGTAGCCGTGGTTCTGGGCGGTGATATGGACACGGCCCGTTTCCAGGTCGCGGACGGGGTGGTTGCTGCCGCGGTGTCCAAACTTCAGCTTGAAAGTACTGGCACCGAAGGCACGGGCAATCAGCTGGTTACCCAGGCAGATGCCCATAATCGGCTTCTTGCCGATGAGTTTTTTGACGGTGTCCACTAAGTAGTCCAGTACCTCGGGGTTGCCCGGACCGGGTGAGAGAATGATGCCGTCGGGTTTCAGGTTCAGGATGTCCCCGGCTGAGGTGGTGCAGGGGACAGCCGTTACCCGGGAACCATAATGCCGCATCAGGCGCAGGATAGTATATTTTAGGCCGCAGTCAAGGACAACAATGTTGAACGAGGGGCTGGCGTCATTCGTGTCCGGTTCCCACTGATAGGGGGCGTTGGTGGTAACCTGCCGGACAAAATCGATTGAGCCGTAATCAGGCAGCCCCTTCAGTTCTTCCAGGGCCTGCGCCGGTGTTTTATCACAGGTAATACCCCCCCTCATTACCCCTACCGAGCGCAGTTTGCGGGTAATTGCCCGGGTATCCACGTCGTAGATGCCGGGTATACCGCTTTCGGCCAGATACTCGTGGATGGTCTTACTGCTGAGATAGTGATTGGGCTCAAGGCACTGCTCCCTCACCACGAAGCCGCTGACCTGTATCCTGGCTGACTCGAAGTCCTGCTCATTGGTACCGTAGTTGCCGATGAGTGGGTAGGTGGGGACTACAATCTGACCGGCGTAGGATGGGTCGGTCAGCATCTCCTGATAGCCTATCATGCTGGTATTGAATACTACCTCGCCATAGGCGGTACCCTCGGTGCCAAAGGAGTAGCCTTCGTAGACCGAGCCGTCTTCCAGGACTAATATTGCCCTTTTACTCATAGTACACCTGTTATCAGCCTGACGGCGTCATCCTTATATACCGGCTTCCCCTGGAATATGGTGGCCATTACCTTGCCTTTCAGTACCGAACCGGCCAGAGGGGTATTCTTGCCCTTGGAGGCAAAGGTTGCGGTATCTACTACCCATTCCCTGGCCGGGTCGAAGAGGGTAACATCGGCCGAAGCACCAACGGCGAGTGTGCCCAGTCTGCCGTACCTGTCACCGATAAGCCGGGAGGGTTCATCGGTGAGCTTGGAGATAAGGGTAGCTAGCGTTAGCTTTCCGGCATGCACCAGAGTCATAAGGCTGCCCAGGGCTGTCTCAAAGCCGCTGATGCCAAAGGCGGCGAGGGTAAATTCGCAGTGCTTGTCGGCGGCACTGTGAGGAGCGTGGTCGGTGGCGATGGCGTCTATCACATTCTCGTTGAGCCCCCTGGTCAGGGCTTTAATGTCCGCTTCAGTCCGCAGGGGTGGGTTTACCTTGGCGTTGGTATCGTAGCCGACGACCCTCTCCTGGGTCAGGGTGAGGTGGTGCGGCGTAACCTCAGCGGTAACCGTAATGCCTTTCTCCTTGGCACGGCGAATAAGGTCTACCGAGCCTTCGGTACTGACATGGGCGATGTGGAGCCGACCGCCGGTCAGTGCGGCCAGGCTCAGGTCTCGGGCGACCATAATCTCCTCGGCGGCGGCGGGCATACCGGCAAGACCCAGCTTAATCGATATGATGCCTTCGTTCATCTGCCCACCGTCGGTCAGGCTGGTATCCTCGCAGTGGTCAATAACGGGTAGGCCGAGGGAACAGCTCAATTCCAGCGACTGTTGCATCAGGTGTGAATTCATTACCGGCCGACCATCGTCGCTGAAGGCAATCGCTCCTGCTGAGGCCAGTTTTGCCATTTCGGTCAACTCCTTGCCCTCTCTACCGGCGGTGATACAGCCTATGGGCATAACCCGCACGGTGCCTTCCTGCCTCGCCTTGAACTTGACATAATTTATAGCTGCCTCGCTGTCCAGAGGTGGGTCGGTATTGGGCATACAGCAGATAGTGGTAAAGCCACCTCTGGCTGCGGCTTGGGTGCCGGTAGCAATGGTCTCTTTCTCTTCAAACCCGGGCTCTCTGAGGTGGCAGTGGAGGTCAACAAATCCCGGGCAGACTATCAGCCCCTCGGCGTGAAGAACGTCGCAGTCCAGGTGGGGTGGGGTTTCTTCTTCACGGCCCAACCATGATACCTTGCCGTCGCTGATGACCACATTGCCGGTGCTATCTATTCTCTGACCGGGGTCAATCACCCGACCGCCGCGGATAAGTAAGGGCTTCACGTTTTGGCTCCGTTCCGACAACATTCTGGCAACATGCTCAGGCGAAGTGGCTGGGTTTGAAACCATGGGCCCGGGCTTCGCTCTCTGAGCCGAAAACAATCAGGTTCTCCGGTTTAATCTTTTTAGCCCAGTGGCTGTCAGCACTATGGTATTTTTTGCTCTCCAGCTTTCCTTCATGCCAGTCGGAACTGGCGATGTACCGTGGGTGAACCTCGTGTTCACAGTAGGCACACCGTAGTATTAGAGGCCAGTCACTTACTATTTTGAATTCGGGCTTAATGTACTTGGTCTCGGTTTCCTGTACGGAGACGCATCTCGGGTTAGGGCAGTTGAGCCCGAAAGGTCGTCGGTAAGCGGGATAGTCTATACGCCTGATTGAGGAATCCTCTTTAGGAACGGAGACTTCCTTAGCCCCCAGCAGCAGGGCTACGAGTGCCATTCTAACCGGTACTCCGCGTGCGGCCTGTTTGAAGTACATGCTTCTCTGGTCAGCGTCCAGTTCGTAGGCTAGTTCGTCAACACGCGGTAGCGGGTGCATGACAATCGTTCCCTTGAACTGCTTTCCCTTGAGCAGTTTCTTGTCTACCACCGGGTACTCCTGTTCCAAAGCCTGTCCTTCGGCTGCAGGCGAAAGTCTTTCCTTCTGCAGCCTGGTAATATAGAGAGCGTCAACCCCGGTCTTAAGTTCGACCTGAATACTGACGTCAGGCATCATCGCCAGCTGGTGCGGAGTGCTTGGCGTTATGTATATGGCGTCCAGCGGGAAAAGCCCTTCGCCTGCTGCCTGGTTCGGCGCCTGATACCTCCTGAGGTCGCCTCCGTATTCTGCGGTTAGTTTCCTGATAACGTGCTCGGGCAGCTCAAGGCCGGGTACAGGGCGAAAGAGGATGGTGGCACCGAGCCTGGCCAGGGCGTAGGTCAGTGAATGTGTTGTCCGACCGTATTTCAGGTCACCCCACAGAGCAATCTTCAGCCCCTTGATGGTGTGTCTCTCTTTCTTGATGGTGTACAGGTCGCACAGGGTCTGCGTGGGATGTTCGTGTCCGCCGTCACCGGCATTTATTACCGGGACACCGGCGTAGTCGGCGACCACCTTGGCGGCGCCTTCCCAGGGGTGCCGGATGACAATCATATCGGCGTAACTGCCGACCACTCTCGCCATGTCGGCGATGCTTTCACCTTTAGCCAGCGAGGTTGCCTTTACATCCGAGGCACTTATCACACTGCCGCCGAGTCTGTGCATCGCCGCCTCAAATGATAGCCGTGTCCTGGTGCTCGGCTCAAAAAACAGGCTTGCCATAATCTTGCCCCGGCACAGGCCGAACTGCTCATTCATGGTGCCTGACATTTCGTCAGCCAGGGAAAACAGTGCCTCTATTTCCCCGTTGGATAGGTCATCTATGGTCACCAAACTTCTATTTGCCAGACCCATGTTCACTCCTCTCGGGGTAGGCTACCTTCTGCAATGCATTCTTGGCCGGCTGGTTGTCAGCCATGCTTATGATAGCTACTTCGTCTATGTTGTCGGTCTCTTTCAGTTGTACCTGTATCTCCTCATTTCGGGAGCTGGGCATATTCTTACCCACATAGTCAGCCCGTATCGGCATCTCGCGGTGACCCCGGTCAATCAGTACCGCCAGTTGAATTGATTCAGGTCGACCCCGGTCAATAAGGGCATCCATGGCGGCACGGATGCTGCGTCCGGTGTACAGGACATCATCAACCAACACTATAGACTTGCCATCAATACTGACGGGAATGTCGGTGCCCTGAATAACAGGTTGCTGGTCCAGCAGGGAGAGGTCATCGCGGTAGGGGCCGATGTCCAGAGCACCAACCGGTATCACCGTTCCTTCGAAGTCTTCAATAATGGTGGCTAGCCGTCTGGCTAGCGGTACTCCGCGGGTGTGCATGCCAATCAGCAGGAGCTTGTCAGCGGTTCTGTTGCGCTCGACAACTTCGTGGGCAATGCGAGCCAGAGTCCGCTTGATGTCCTCTGCGCTCATTACGATTTTTGAAGGCATAAAAAAACCTCTTACCGCGGCTGGCAAGAGGTGTCGCTACATGTACTCACTTCTTATCCCCTTGCTAGCCTCTCTGGACTAACTTAAAGGTTGAATTAGTCTAAATGGTATTATACCGCATCCATTAAAGAAATTCAATACTTTAAGCCTCCTGTGGCCCGATGTTATAATGGCTATAGATGGATATCCTGGCTGAACTTAATCCAGCGCAGAGGGAAGCAGTAGAGGCTATTGACGGTCCGGTTCTGATTCTGGCAGGACCGGGGAGTGGCAAGACCAGGGTCATCACCCATCGCGTGGCTTACCTTATCAGGGTTTGTGGCGTCAGTCCTCACCGCATCATGGCGGTTACCTTCACCAACAAAGCGGCCAGGGAGATGGAGGGGAGGCTGCACCGGCTGGTCAGCGGTTCGGTCGGTAACCTGACCCTCGGCACCTTTCATGCTATTTGTGCCCGCATCCTGCGTAATGAGGGTGGGGTGGTAGGCGTCAATCCCAGGTTTGTTATCTATGACGATGATGACCAGCTCAGCCTGATAAAGCGCAGTCTTCAGGAAGCAGGTCTCGACCCCAAGCAGTATGCCCCCCGGGCTATAGCTTCAGCCATCAGTGCTGCCAAGAGCCGTGTGCTGACCCCTCAGGAATACATCGAGTGTGGCCGGAGCTATTTTGATGAGATAGTCGGGCGGGTCTATGAGCGCTACCAGCAGCTACTAGGGGAAAGCAGTGCTCTTGACTTTGACGACCTGTTGATGAAGGCGGTGCAGCTGTTCAGAAGCGGCCCCGAGATTCTGGCCCGGTATCAGGAAAAGGTATTTTCATATACTGGTGGACGAGTTTCAGGATACCAACCTGACCCAGTACGAACTGGTCAAGCAGCTGGGGGGCAAGTACCGCAATAT
>CAZMZA010000096.1:0-5420 GCA_964570635.1 uncultured Dehalococcoidales bacterium | reverse complement strand
CTCCCCGGTAGCCCGGGGATAGACGTCAGCCCGCTCGATATTCAGGGCATCCATGTCCTCAAAATAGCTGCTGGCGTACTTCTCAGCCAGCTCCCCGGCAGAAACGCCAAGCTCATTAGCCCGGCCTATAATCTTATCGTCAACGTCGGTAACATTCTGCACATACTTCACCTTATAGCCACGGAACTTAAGGTAGCGCCTGATGACATCGAAGATGATATAGCTCATGGCGTGACCTATGTGGCAGTGGTCATAGGGAGTAACCCCGCAGACATACATCCCGACCTCGTCTCTGCGGGGTGAAAACTCCTCCTTCTGTCCTGACAGGGTACTATATACTTTCATGCTTCCTTCCCTCGGCTACAGCTAAATGCCCTAATCTGAAACACCTTCTATCAAGGCTACGGCATAGGCGGCTATGCCCTCTCCCCGACCGGTAAAGCCCAGCCGGGCTGAGGTCTCGGCCTTCACGCTCACCTGTTCGAGGGAAATTCCCAGCGTCTGACTCAGCTGCTGACGCATGCTATCAATAAAACCTGCAAGCTTGGGCTGCTCAGCCACAACAATAGCATCGATGTTGCCGACTAGCCAGCCGTTCTCGACCAGCCTATCTTTTACCCTCTCAAGCAGTATAAGGCTGGAGATGTCTTTGTACTGCGCCTCGCCGGGCGGGAAATGCTTCCCTATATCCCCCAGGCTGGCTGCCCCAAGCAGGGCATCCATGATGGCGTGGGTTAACACATCGGCGTCACTCCAGCCATCCAGCCCCTCAGTGAATGGAATCTCTACCCCACCCAGCACCAGCCTGCGCCCCGCGGTAAGGGGGTGGACGTCGTAGCCTATGCCAACACGTATCCTACCTGCCATGTTTCTGCCACAAGACCTCGGCTATAGCCAGGTCATCGGGTGTAGTTATCTTTATATTATCATAAGCGCCCATGTACAGCTTCACCTTATAGCCTGAGTGTTCCACCAGCGAAGCATCGTCGGTTACTTCAGCCTCCGCCCGACGATAAGCCTGAGTTATTATGTCAAATCGAAATACCTGCGGGGTCTGCACCGCCCACAAGTTATTTCGCGGCGGAGTGTCCCGAACCAGACGGTCATCCCCGGCTACCTTGATAGTGTCCTTAACCGGAACTGCCGCCGCCGCCGCCCCCGTTTCCCCGGCCTCAATCAGACCACGACGGATAATATCCTCGCTGACCAGCGGTCGCGCTCCGTCATGGATTACCACCCAGTCACAGTGGCTGAGCCGGCTGAGACCAGCCGCCACTGAATCCTGACGACGCTTGCCACCGGCACAAACGTCAACCACCTTGGACCACCCCTGCTCAGCCACGAGCTGACGGCACTTCTCCAGACCCGGCTCACTCACCACCACCACCACCCGGTCAATAAGGTCGCAGGCTTGAAAAACACCGACCACCCGGACTAACACCGGCTTCCCGCCCAGCAAAGCAAACATCTTGTCTGCCCCACCCATCCGCTCGCCCGAGCCAGCCGCCGCGATGACAGCGCCTACCACAGAAACATTTGAGCCTGACTGGTCCTTATTAGCCCTTTTACTCATCCCTATCAATTACTACGCCCATCATACATAAGACTCATGGGCGAACTTACGAACCCTGGCTTCCTCTCCCTGCCCTACCCCTGCCCAGCCCCACCCTTATGGCTTCCCTTAAACTGCCGACCGTAACCAGCTCAATACCCTTGGGGGGACTCACCTTGGCGCTGGTCTGGGGCACCAGGCAGCGCCTGAAGCCTAATCGGGCAGCCTCAGCCACACGCCTGTCCAGCTGAGAAACAGCCCTCAGCTCACCGCTCAACCCCACCTCCCCCACCACCGCCAGCTCTGGGTCAACCCCTACGTCCCGGGAGCTGGAAGCAATCGCCAAGGCGATGCCCAAATCGGCAGCCGGCTCTCCCACCTTAAGCCCGCCGGTGACGTTAGCGATAATATCCTGATTGCCCAGCTTTAAGCCGACCCGCTTCATCAGCACTGCGGCAATCAGCAGCAAGCGATTGAAGTCGACGCCGTTGGCAGTCCGCCGCGGCAAGCCAAAGCTGGTCGGATTGGTCAGGGCCTGAATTTCCACCAGCAGGGGTCGGCTGCCTTCAAGGGTGGGCACCACCACCGAACCTACCGCTTCGCCCCAGCGCTGTGACAGGAATGCCCGCGACGGATTGTCCACCTCGACCAGGCCCTCGGCCTTCATCTCAAAGATACCCACTTCATTGGTGGAGCCAAAGCGGTTTTTCACGCTGCGCAGCAGCCTGTAGGCACTGAATGACTCGCCCTCAAGGTAGAGCACCACATCAACCATGTGCTCCAGAACCTTGGGACCGGCAATAGTTCCATCCTTGGTTACGTGCCCGGTAATAAAAACGGGTACGGCACTCAGCTTTGCCCAGTGCATGAGCCTCAGGGTGCACTCCCGCACCTGGGCCACGCTGCCTGGGGCTGTGTCCAGCTCGGGGAGGTACACAGTCTGAATAGAATCAACAACTACCAGACCGGGGTGTAACGCCTCAATCTGACTCAGGATTTCGTGAAGCTCGGTCTCAGCCAGGAGGTAGAGGTCGTCACCCTTCACGCCAAGACGCTCGGCCCTGAGTTTAATCTGGCGCAGCGTCTCCTCACCCGAGACATAAACCACCCTGCCTTTGGCCTGCGCCATCAGGGCCGAAACCTGCAGCAACAGGGTCGATTTACCAATACCGGGGTCGCCACCAATAAGCACCAGAGAGCCAGTTACCACTCCGCCTCCCAGCACCCGATTAAGCTCAACCAGAGGCAGAGGAACGCGGTCAGCAGCCTCAGCGACCACCTTGGATAGCTCCTGCGGCGGACTCACCGATGCCGAGCTACTCTGTGAAGCAGGAGAGACACTTACCCTCTGTTCAACAAAGGTGTTCCACTGCTGACAGTTTGGACAGCGTCCTAACCACTTGGCGCTCTCTTTACCACACTGCTCGCAGACAAATATCGTCTTGGTCTGGGACTTGCCCATAGGTTGACTTTACTAGATTTCAGGTGGTAATGCAAGGGTAGTCTGAGTTCAGGAGAGGTTGCGAACGGAATGACCGGCCTAGGTCAGCATGCCCAGGAATATCCCAGCCGCAGTAGCCGTGCCAATGACGCCAGCGATATTGGGCCCCATGGCATGCATTAGCAGGAAGTTTCTCGGGTTTGCCTCCTGTCCCATCCGCTGCACTACCCGGGCGGCCATTGGTACTGCCGAGACACCGGCAGCACCTATCATGGGATTAATCTTCTCCTTGGTGAACAGGTTCATCAGCTTGGCGAGGAGCACGCCAAAGGCCGTGGAGGCAGCGAAGGCCAGGATACCCAGAGCAAATACTATCAAGCTCTCCGCCTTGAGGAAGTTCTCGGCACTCATAAAGCAGCCGACACACAGACCCAGCAGAATGGTGAGTACATTTATAAAGGCGTTAGCCGCGGTATCAGCCAGCCGGTCGGTAACCCCGCTTTCCTTAAGCAGATTGCCGAGCATGAACATACCGATGAGCGGGGCTGATTTGGGTACCAGCAAAATGATAATAATGGCACCCACTATGGGGAACAGTACCCTTTCGATTTTGGACACCGACCTCAACTGGGGCTTCATGAATATGGCCCGTTCGTTCTTCGTCGTCAGCAACTTTATTACTGGCGGCTGGATAATCGGCACCAGCGCCATGTAGGTATAAGCAGCTACTGCAGTCGCTCCGATAAAATGAGGGGCAAGCCTGTTGGTGAGGTAGATGGTGGTGGGACCATCAGCACCACCGATGATACCGATAGAGCAGGCCTCCTTAATCCCAATACTTACTACGTCAGGGAAAGCACTCCCTATGAGCAGCGCCAGAAAGAAGGAAAAGTAAACTCCAAACTGGGCTCCGGCACCCAGTATCAGGGTCTTGGGATTGGCTATCAGCGGTCCAAAATCGGTCATCGCCCCCAGGCCAAGAAAGATAAAGGGCGGGATTATCTCCCAGGCAAGTCCGTAACGAAATATCCGGGAGACCAAGCCGGCCGGTTCGCCACCTATCATGTAAGACTCGAAGACTTTACCCTGAAAGATAGTCTCCATCAATCCGCCCATAGGCAAGTTGACCAGAATCACGCCGAAGCCAATGGGCACAAGCAAAAGAGGCTCCATCTTCTTGGCTATACCCAGGTATAGAAGCCCCCCGCCGATAATAAGCATTACCACGGAGCCCCAGGTAAGCGCACCAAAGCCGGTCTCAAAAAAGCCTAGCATCTTCTCCCTTTTAGCATTCTATGCTAGCGACTAACTCACCGAAACTAACCGTCTGCCCCACTGAAAGCTCCAGTCGGGTAATGGTACCCCCAACCGGCGCTAATATAGGGTTCTCCATCTTCATTGATTCCAGCATACAGAGTACGTCACCCTCTTTAACCGTATCTCCTGCCCTTACATCCACGCTAATTATCTTACCCGGCAAAGGAAATCCAACTATTTCCTGCACCAATTACTGCTCACCTTCCCTTTTGCCGCTGGTTCCACCCTTACCGGAGCCGACTCTCTTGATGACCAGTCCCAGCAGCCACATGACTACAGCCAGTATGATTAGCACGGCAAAGACAAAACCAAAGCCGATGCCACCAATTTGGCCGGCAAATCCCCAATCTACTGCCATATCTTCACCCTAAACTGAGCGATTCAGTGACCCCCTTGTCTCTTAACAGCCTACTCTCGACTAGCCGCCTGCCTTGCCAAAACAAAAAGGACGGTTTAACTTGCCTTGAGTCCACCGCCCTTTCAGCGCTACACTGTTCTTTTTATCATAATCGGGCTATAGGTTATCATCCCCCGCCAACGCCCCTACTGGCGCTGCGTGCACCACAACCTCACCCTCTTCAATATCAACGACCGCCGTGTCTCCTTTCTGGAACTTGCCACGAAGCAAGTCGTCTGAAAGCTTGTCCTCAACCATATCTTGAATCACCCGGCGGAGCGGCCGAGCGCCAAAGACCTCGTCATAGCCCTTCTCACCCAAAAAGTCTTTAGCCGCATCAGTTACCTCCAGCTTCACGCCCTTCTCGGACAGTTGCTGGCTTACTGTGCTCAGCATCAAGTCAACTATCTGCCGGATATGCTCTTTGGTCAACGGATGGAAGACAACCACACCATCAACGCGGTTAAGAAACTCAGGTCGGAAGGTCTTTTTCAGCTCACCAAGCAACTTCTCCTTCATCCGCTCATAAGCTTCTTCCTGAGTCTTGGCCTCGTCACTGTATGAAGTAAAACCGATGGTACTGCCCTTTCTAATAAGCTCAGCACCGATATTACTTGTCATTATAATAATGCTGTTACGAAAATCTACCCGGCGTCCTTTGGCATCAGTCAGGTGACCATCGTCGAATATCTGGAGCAATATGTTGAACACAT
>CAZMZA010000095.1:4811-5450 GCA_964570635.1 uncultured Dehalococcoidales bacterium | reverse complement strand
GCATAAGGCTGCCCAGCGGTTTGACGATGCAATGCAGCAAAAAATAAAAACATCGGTAGAATATCTGCTTTGTGCTATAATTCTATATTCAGGGGCGACCTTAAAATTTACCCGGTAGCAAATGGGTAGCAAAACCCCTGCACAGAGTAAATATAGACCAAAATTAGCCTCAGGCGCCTATAGCTCAGCGGACAGAGCATCGGTCTTCGGAACCGGGGGTCGTGGGTTCGAATCCCTCTAGGCGCGTATCTGAACCATCACTGTTTGCCAACATTTTCATTCAGCCACCGTCCAGAGACGGGTGCTCTTTAGTAACAAACCAGCCTGCCGGGTCCTTGAGATATTCGTAGTAGTCAAGCAGCACTAGATGATGTTCCCTCTCTTCGGCAGCCAAGGTCTGGTAAAAGTCTCTCTCAGCATCATGGGTGGCATCTTTACCCTGGTTTTGATAGAAGTCATAAGACTTGTTTTCCATATCCATGGCTGTTTGTACAGAATCAAGCTCAGTATCGGGAGCCTTTACCTCGGTGCCTATCTTCTCGGTTGCCGTAGCAAATACGGTTCTTAGTCTTTTGCCCCTGTCGGGTTGAAAGTCGGTAACCGGCCAGGCCTTTTTATTGTGGATGGCATCATATATCT
>CAZMZA010000095.1:0-4801 GCA_964570635.1 uncultured Dehalococcoidales bacterium | reverse complement strand
CTTCTGCCGGTGATCATCCTCTTCAGCAGCAAGCGACGACAGCAGCCTCTTACCCAGCTCGTTGCTGCTTTTCTGGCTGGCCTTCAGATAGTATTCCTTGCCATCAATTTCCATCTGGACAGCAATTCTGAGTACTTCTAGGGTCTTATCCTGTTCGGTTTTCATTGCCAACCTCCTTCCGCCAACGCGAATCTATTTAATATAATACCTAATTGAAGGGACATTTTGAAGGCTTGTAAAGGACAAACGTGTAGTGCTAGTATGCTTAATACACGAAAGAGACTGAGAGCATCCCGCAGAGAGAAGATTCAATATGCCCGATATTAATATCATAATGGTCTTGGCGGTGCTCGCTATTGCCGTGGCTCTCTTTATTTCAGGGAGGCTGCGGTTTGACTTGGTAGCTCTTGGTGTACTGGTTACACTGCTGGCCCTGGGTTTAATCGATTCCAACCAAGCACTGTACGGTTTTGCCAATCCAGCCACGGTAACGATTGCGGCTATGTTCGTTTTGAGTGCCGGACTGGTGCGTACCGGCTCGGTTCAATGGCTGGCCCGAAACATAGACAGATTAGCGGGGAAGAAAGAATGGCGGCTGATTCTGGTCTTGTGCGTTGTAATTGCCGCTTTGTCAGCGTTTATCGTAAATACAGCCACAGTAGCTATCCTCATCCCGGTGGCTATTGTGCTGGCGAGGGGGCGCAAGCTTTCTGCGTCCCGTGTGCTGATACCATTGTCATTTGCCAGCCAGTTCGGCGGCGTATGCACTCTGGTCGGAACCTCAACCAATATACTGGTTAACTCCATTGCCGTAAGTAAAGGCATGGATGCCTTTGGTCTTTTTGAGTTCGCTCCCCTGGGATTAGTCATGTCTCTGGTCGGTATTATCTACCTCACGGTGGCAGGTCGCTGGCTACTACCCAGGCGCAAGGGTGAAGTAGAACAAGTTGACAAATATCGTCTCGCCGACTACCTGGCTGAACTTAGGGTTATGGAAGACTCTCCACTTATTGGTAAAACATGGGCTAAAAGTAAGGCAAGCCGTGAGCCCCAAGTAGGCCTGGCTAATTTCCTGCGCGGCGACGTGGCCACTTCAAAGCCTACCCGCACCATTATCAGGGAAGGCGATGTGCTCCTGCTCCATGGCCACCTGCGTAGGCTAATTGAACTGCAGGATAAATACCGGCTCAAGGTAATGACCAACGTAAAAATAAGCGACCAGAGGCTAAAGTCTACTGAATTGCAGTTGAGCGAAGCCCTGATTCCACCACGCTCAAACCTGATTGGGCGAACTTTGAACACTTCTGACTTCTTTCGCCGTTACAATTCAAGGGTACTGGCCATACAGCGCCGTGGCAAAATCATGAAGGAGAGTGTCTGGGACATCCAGCTTAGTGCCGGGGATACTCTTCTCATCCAGGGCCATAAGGATGATATATCTCGGCTGCTAACTTCCCCCAATTTGGTCGTGACTAATGAGCTTAGCGAATTCTATATACGCAAACGCCGTGCCTTCGTAGCGCTGGCAGCCTTAGGCCTGCTCATCGTCCTAGCAGCGCTGAATATCGTACCCATTATGGTGGCCGCGCTAATCAGTGCCGGGGTCATGGTGATAGGGCGTTGTCTTACCATTGAGGAAGCCTATCAGGCTATTGACTGGAAGGTGATTTTTCTCCTTGCCGGGATTATTCCTCTGGGGTTGGCTATGGAACAGACTGGGGCTGCTCTCTGGTTAGCGGATAAAGTATTACAACCACTTAGCGGCTTTGGCCCTCTTGTCGTATTGGCAGCATTGTATTTAAGCACTGCTGTGTTAACTGAGGCCATGTCAAATAATGCGGCGGCTGTGATACTGGCACCAATTGCGCTATCCCTAGCTGTATCCATGAATGTGGACCCCAGACCGTTTCTGGTGGCTATAACCTTTGCCGCATCAACCAGTTTCGCCACGCCTATAGGTTATCAAACGAATGCAATGATATATGCTCCTGGAGGCTATCGTTTTAGCGACTTTACCCGTGTTGGCGTACCGCTCAATCTGATATTTTGGGGGATAGCGGTACTTTTGATACCGATGCTGTGGCCACTCTAGATTGCCCAGGCTATCGGCAGTGCTGGATTGCTCCTGCGGCAGCGGTGAAGATTATTATCCGAGCGGATGTACTGTGGAAATGACCGTGGTTTGTGCTTTTCGCACCTATCTTACGATAATACCCGGAAGCCACAGGGCTATCTGGGGAAAACAGGCAACTAACGCCAGGCCGATTATCTGAAGTATGAGAAAAGGCCAGGCAGAGCGGATAAGGTCGCCCATAGTTATTTCAGGAGGGGTCACTCCTTTTAGATAGATTAAGGCAGGACCAAGAGGTGGTGTTAGGTAAGACATTTGCATGTTCATGACAAAAATAGCCCCGAACCAAACCATATCAAAGCCCAAGGCACTCATTATTGGGAAAACAACCGGTCCCGCTAGCAGAAGAATAGCCAGCCAGTCAAAAAACATACCCATGAAGAACAGGAGGATTTGAACCACCACGAAGATTCCCCACGGGCCTAGCGGCAGTCCGGTTATTAGCTCGTTTACAAATTCACCGCCACCGGCGAGTGTATATATGCCAATGAAAGCTGTAGCCCCGAAGGCGACCCACAAAATCATGCAGGTAACTCTTGTAGTTTCGTAGAGAGAAGAAGTCAAAGCTTGCCAGCTGAATTGACGGCGAATGGCGGCACAGATTACAGCCCCCACACAACCTAGGGCGGCAGCCTCGGTGGGTGTAGCTGCTCCGAGGAAGATTGACCCCAAGACTAGGACTATGAGGAAACCGGGAGCTATTAGGGTTGTAAGGTAACTGGCCTTTTGCTTCAATGGAATCATTCTCTCTTCTAATGGCAATACTGGAGCAAGCTGGGGCTGAAGGAAGGACCTGACGCTTATGTATACGATGAACAACGCGGCCAGAAGTAAACCAGGGAGCATGCCGGCAGCAAATAGCTTCCCTACTGACTGCCCGGCTACTTGAGCGTAAACAATAAACACTATACTGGGTGGGATTAAGGTTCCCAGAGAGCCTCCGGCACAGATAGTGCCCAATACCAGTTTTTTATCGTAATTGCGCTTGAGCATCGATGGGAGAGCAATAAGCCCGAGAGTAACTACAGCCGCTCCGATTACCCCAACCATAGCCGCCATAATAGCGGCGATAGCTACCGTCCCTATTGCCAGGCCACCCCTGAGACGCCCTGTCCAGACATACATGGCTCTGTAGAGGTCATCAATTATGCCGGAACGTTGCAGCATGAGCGCCATAAAGATGAACAGGGGTATGGCGGCCAGGGTATAACTGTTCAGTATGGTAAAGGTACGAGTGACAATAAGGTATAAGCCCCCGGGGCCCATTACAAGGAGGGTGAGAATTACCCCCAGACTGCCAAATACAAAGGCAAAGGGGGCCCCAAGAGCAAGTAGCCCGAGGACGAAAACTACTGCGATTAGGGTAATAAGCTCGATACTCATCTTCCTTTAACCACGATGGTGAAGTCACGTATAAACTTGGCTAACCCTTGAAATAGTATGAGTAAAGCCCCTAGAGGGATGGCAATTTTAAGAAAATAAACGGGCGGGTTCCAGGGTGTACCGCTTGTCTCTCCTATCACTGCCGATGCTGAAGCATACCCTATCCCCAGCCATAGCAATACACCGCAGAAGATGAAGAAACACAGGGAGGTAACTAAATCCAAAATCGCTCTGTTTCGAGGTTGAAGGCGCCCGTATAATACGTCGATAGATACATGTCCTTTGAGAAAAAGAGTATAGGCACCACCTATCATATAGATGATGCCCAAAAGTTGCACGGTAAGTTCGTTAGCCCATATTGTGGGGGCATTGAATGCATACCTTGCGATAACTTCATACGTTATTACGATGATGATAACCGCAAGTAAGAAGCTGGCCGCCTGCCCCGATTTGCGACTGATAGCATCAACAATAGCTAGAAACCTATTCATACAACACGTGGGGAGGGGGAAAGGCAGTCCACCCTTCCCCCCTCCCTACTCCGCTTGAATTAGGTGGTTTAATCTATGATTCCGATGAGTTCCATGTAGGCCTTCTTTGACTCGATTATCTCGCCGGCTTTGGGGGACTTTTCTGCCCATTCGTCGAGAACTTCGAGAGACAGGGCTCTAAGCTTGTCTATTTCTTCGTCGGGCAGTTGTATCCACTCATTACCGTATTCGACTATCTTCTTCAGAGCTTCATTGTCACGAATAGATAGGAATTGGAACAAATCCCTGGAGAACCTTATGCACTCACTTTCAAGAATCTCCTGCAGGTCGCTAGGTAGTGCTTGCCATGCGTCCATGTTTATGGATATCTCAGCGCCAGTAGCCTGGAAAGTAGGCCATGGATACAGAGTATAATTTGTTACCTCATGCCAGCCCATATCATAATGCATGCTCGGGGGGCCGAATTGTGCCGCCTCAACGACACCCTTTTCCAGTGCGTTGTAGACCTCACCCCCGGAAACGACGGTAACTGACGCCCCCGCTTTGGTCAATACATCGGCCATCATACCCTGAGGTGCTCTGACCTTCAAGCCTTTGAGATCGTCCAAACTGGATATTTTCACCTTTGAATCTAGACTACCCGCGTTAATTACGACGATAGGAATCGTGTACAGGTTATATTCGGCGTAGAGTTCCCGGGCCAGCTCAACACCGCCACCCTGCCAGTACCAGCCCTCTGTTTGCCAGGCATCGGTGAACGTTACAGGATGGTCAGACAGAGCAGCAAAGGCGGGGT
>CAZMZA010000094.1:0-5496 GCA_964570635.1 uncultured Dehalococcoidales bacterium | reverse complement strand
ACCTGCCACCAGTGGTCCTGGACCAACAGTGGGTGGAGCAAATAAGGGCAAAACTCCCTGAGCTACCTGACGTCAGACGAAACCGTTTTATCACTGAGTATGACCTGTCCCTCTACGACGCCAACCTGCTTACCAGCTCAAGGGATATGGCTGACTACTTTGAGGCCTGCCTGAGAACAGAAATGCCAGAGGGGCTGCCGCTCCCCAGGAAAGCCAAAATGGTCGCCAATTGGCTGTTGGGTGAGTTCAGTCGACTCCTCAATGCCACCAACACCGAGATAAGTGATAGTAAAGTCAGTTCGGAGCAGCTCTGCCAGTTACTGGATTTGATGCATAAGGGGAGTATCAGCGGTGCCAGCGCCAAAGCGGTATTTGAAGAAATGTTCAATACGGGGAAGCCAGCCGCCGACATCATCACCCAGCAGGGACTGAGCCAGATAAGCGATACCGAGGAAGTTAAATCGGTAATCAGCGAGGTGCTGAGCCGCAATACGCAGGCTGCTGCCGACTACAAAGCGGGCAAGACGCAGTCCCTTACCTTTCTCGTCGGGCAGGTGATGAAGGCGACCAGAGGTCGTGCTAATCCAAAGCTGGTAAACGAAGAGCTAAAGAAAATTCTTGAGGAAGGATAACTTGCAGACCTACTTATACGCAGCCCAGATTGTACTGTCCATAGCCCTGATATTAGCCGTCCTGCTTCAGGTCAGGGGTGGCGGCCTGGGTGGTATCTTTGGCCAGCCCGATACCGTCTTTCGCACCAGACGAGGCGTGGAACGGACGCTCTTCTACTTCACCATTGCCCTGATTGTCCTGTTTGTCATCATCTCCCTGGTAACAGTCCGATTTTTCTAGCACTCGGGGCATCAGGGAAGATAACCACGAGGCACCCGAGGCAATAAAACGGTCTGACTCAATATGAGTGCCATAATAACCCTGACCACTGATTTTGGTCTCAGCGATGCGTATGTTGCGGCTATGAAAGGAGTGATACTGGGTATTAATCCTAAAGCCAGATTGGTTGATATCTGCCATACCATCAAACCCCAGAATATCCTTGAGGCCGCTTTTGTTTTGAGTACAGTGTATGAGTTCTTCCCGCAGAGAACAGTCCACCTAGTCGTAGTTGACCCGGGTGTCGGCACACCGCGAAGGGCTATTATTCTCAGAACGCCGGCGGCTGATTTTGTCGCTCCGGACAATGGCGTGTTGAGTTACGTTATACAGCGGCACTCCACCAAGCCGCTGGTGGACAGTGCTCACCAGCAGGTAGAGCCCGGCCCGGAGCTGGAAGCCGTAGCGGTCACCAAGCCCGAGTTCTGGCGGTCACCGGTCAGCTCCACCTTCCACGGACGCGATATCTTTGCCCCGGTAGCCGCCCGCCTCTCATCAGGCTTGCCGCCGCTGGACTTCGGCGAGGCGATAAACTCGCTTACCGTCCTGCCACTACCCCACCCGTACCAGAATCCTGACGGCACACTGGTGGGACACATCCTCCACATTGATACCTTCGGTAATCTCATCACCAATATCCGGCACTGCGACCTGCCCGAGACAAAAGGGCTGATGACGATTGAAATCGGAAATCATGTCGTCTCGGGGCTAAGCCATACCTACGCTGAAGGCAAAGGGCTGATGGCTCTTATTGGCAGCAGCGAAAATCTGGAGATAGCACTGGCCGGGGGTAACGCCTGTGCCCTCACCGGTGCCGAGGTAGGTAGCGAGTTGAGAATACGATGGCAGGCAGGAGATGAAGTGGCCGACCGTAAACCGGTTGCCGAAAGGAGCAACTAATGAATATAAAGAAGTGGCTGTTAGTAATCAGGGCTCCGTTTCTAGCCCTTCCCGTGGCGCTGGCATTCCTGGGTACCTGCATCGCCTGGTATGACGGTGCCTTTAACATTGGCTATGCGCTGCTGGCTTTCTTCGGCCTGCTTCTTGCCCATATCAGTGTGAATGTTTTTAACGAGTACTTTGACTACAGAAGCGGGGTAGACCTAAGAACCCAGAGGACCCCTTTCAGCGGGGGTAGCGGTGCCCTCCCGTCCGGGCTTATCACACCGAAGCAGGCGTTATGGCTGGGTATAGGTACACTGCTGGCCATCGTACCGATAGGCATCTACTTCACGATAATCAAGGGCTGGCAGTTGGTGCCGCTGCTGGTGGTAGCCGCCGTCTGCATCGTTCTCTATACACCCCTCATCCTCAAGATGGGATGGCCGGAGTGGGCTCCGGGGGTGGGGTTGGGAGCTTTACCGGTTCTCGGGGCTTACTTTGTTCAGACCGGTGACTACACCGCTCCCGCTGTGATAGCCTCCATACCCTCGGGTATTTTGGTGCATAACCTGCTACTTCTCAACGAGTTTCCCGATGTAGAAGCTGATGTTACCGCCAACCGCAGAACGCTGCCCATAGCAATCGGAGGCTCAAAGGCAAGCCTGGTCTATTCAGCTTTGACGGTGGCAGTTTACCTGTGGATAATCGGCGGCGTGATAGCCGGGCAGATGCCGACCCTTTCCCTGCTCGGGTTGCTGACACTCCCCCTGGCCATAAAGGCTATCCAGGGTGCCCTCAAGCACCAAGAGATGGACAAGCTCGTGCCAGCTATGGCCAATAACGTCCTTGTCGTCCTGCTAACCCAGCTGTTAATGGGCATCGGCTACATTCTAGCTCGAATTTTTGGAATTTCTTAAGGATGCTGATAGGAAAATGGCTGTTGATTTGATTTTGCTGCACGCACCCAGCGTGTACGATTACCGAGAGAAAACGATTCTGTGCGGACCGGTAAGCGACCAGATTCCGTCCTCACCCGTTTTTGAGATGTATCCCATCGGCCTTACCAGTATCGCCGAATACCTGGAGCGCGCCGGCTACCGGGTACGCATCGTCAACCTCGCCGTGCGCATGCTGAATGACCCGGACTTCGACGCTGAGCAAATGATAAAGCGCCTGAAGGCGCCGGTCTTTGGCATTGATTTGCACTGGATGGTGCACTGCCACGGGGCAATCGAGGTAGCCAGACTGGTAAAGAAACACCACCCCGAAGCCAAGGTGATATTCGGCGGCTTCTCCGCCTCCTACTACTACAAGGAGCTGATTGAGTATCCGGAGATAGACTTCGTACTCAGGGGCGATTCTACAGAAGAACCCCTGCGACAGCTGATGCGCTGCATAAAGCAGAAGCGAGAGCCCGAAACAGTGTCCAACCTTGTCTGGCGGGATGGCCAGGGCACAGTGCGGGAAAACCCCTTTCTGCATGTCCCGGCTGACCTGAGCCACGTTATGACCGGGCACTATACCAATACCATACGCTCGGTAATCAGATACCGTGACCTGGCTAGCTACACGCCTTTCAAGGGGTGGATGGACTATCCCATTACCGCTGTGTTTACCTGCCGTGGCTGCAATGAAAACTGCGTTATCTGTGGCGGTTCGGCTGCAGCCTTCCGCAAGTTCTACAACCGGGAGAAGACCGCCTTCCGCTCTCCAGAGGCAGTAGTGCGAGATATAAAGCAGATTGCACGCTTCAGCCACGGTCCCGCCTTCATCCTCGGCGACCCGCGCCAGGCCGGAGAGGACTATGCCCGCGACCTTTTCCGCCTTCTTCAGCGAAATAAAGTCAAGAACCAGCTTATCTTTGAGGTTTTCTCCCCCGCCTCAGCCGACTTTATGCGGCAGTTGAGCCAGTGCTCGCCCAACTTCTGCCTGGAGATTTCGCCTGAATCTCACGACCCTGATGTAAGGACAGCCGAGGGCAGGCACTATTCCACCGAAGACCTGGAGCAAACCCTGGATAACGCCCTGCACGCCCGTTGCGGACGACTGGATGTTTTCTTCATGATAGGTTTAGCCAAGCAGACACCACAGTCGGTACTGGACACCGTTGATTACTGTGGCTACCTGCTGGACAGGTTCAAAGGAAATAAGCGCCTTTACCTCTTCATCGCGCCTCTAGCGCCCTTCCTCGACCCGGGTAGCCTCGCCTTCGAGCAGCCGGAGCGTCATGGCTACCATGTCCTGTACCGGACCCTAGCAGAGCACCGACAGGCTCTAGTCCAGCCAAGCTGGAAGTATGCCCTGAACTACGAGACGGATTGGATGACACGCCAGCAGATTGTAGACACCACCTACGAGGCTATGATGCGTCTGAACCAGTTGAAGGCAAAATACGAGGTTATCCCCCAGCAAATGGCTGACGCGGAAAATCAGCGGCTTGGCACCGCCTGGGAGATGTTGCATACCATTGATGATATACTGTCCAGGGATGACCACAGGGGAGAACTAGCACCCCTGAAAGAACAGATAGACGAGGTAAACATGTCGCCCAAGACACACTGGGAAGAGCTGAAGCTGCCCCTGGGGACGGCAAAGCTAAAATTCATGCGCCCGCTCTTGTCCTGGGCAACCCGGCGAATGTGACAACCGCCTCCTTGAGACTATCGCTTATGCTTCCACACTGTCCCCTGGGGGGTATCTTCCAGGGCGATGCCCATCTCCTCCAGCCTGGCCCGTATTTCATCGGCGAGCTGCCACTGCTTGTGCTTACGCAGGCTGGTTCGAATGTCTCGTAACCAATTTATATAGGGAGCCACATCCTCAACGCCTATGTTGACATCGCTTAATGCGCTGCCTACTTCGTCAATCAATTTGTCGAGATTGCGACTACGAATAGCAGCAATCGTAGATTTTTGCAGCTCCACAAAAGGCTCAGCATTTAGGGATGGTATCTCCGGTTCCCTGAGGGGCAAGCCCAGCACACTGGCCAGCTCAAATAACTCTCTACGTGCCTCGCCAGCCCCGATACCTTCACTATCACACCGGTTAATCTCCCTGGCCAAATCAAACAGGGTGGCTAGGGCCTGAGCGGTGCCAAAATCATCGTCCATAGCCTCGATGAACCGCCGGCGGTAGGTCTCGGTATCTATTGACCCGCCAGCCTTCTCGCCACTACCTCCGCCATAAGCTGCCTGCCGCAGCCTGTCGGCCCCCTTCTCCGCCGCCTCCAGCGCTTCCTCAGAATGGGTAAGGGGACTGCGGTATTGGGAGCTAAGGACGAATAGGCGGATGGCATCGGCACTATACCTTGCCAGTGCCTCCTTTATCGTTATCAGATTGCCCAGCGATTTGCTCATCTTCTCCTCACCCAGCTGCACCAGCCCATTGTGGAGCCAGTACCTCTCAAAGGGCTTTACCCCGGTGAAACTCTCCGACTGGGCTATCTCGTTCTCGTGGTGAGGAAAGATTAAGTCCTGCCCGCCGCCATGGATATCAAGGGTGTCCCCCAGATACTTCAGGGACATGGCACTGCACTCAATATGCCAGCCTGGTCTGCCCTCACCCCACGGGCTGGCCCACGACGGCTCACCCGGCTTCGACGCCTTCCACAGGACAAAATCCATCGGGTGCTCCTTCTCCTCCCCAACGTCAATGCGGGCTCCAGCCATCATTGACTCCAGACTGCGGTGGGACAGTTTCCCGTAATCGGGCACGCTCCTTACC
>CAZMZA010000093.1:0-5525 GCA_964570635.1 uncultured Dehalococcoidales bacterium | reverse complement strand
CTTTCCCTCACGGTACTTGTTCACTATCGGTCGCCAAGAGTATTTAGCCTTGGAGTGTGGTCACCCCGGCTTCCCACAGGATTCCACGTGTCCCGTGGTACTCAAGAACATGGCTAAGAGCCTCACCCTTTGGCCTACGGGACTATCACCCTCTGCGGCGGCTCGTTCCAGAGACCTTTGGCTAGGGATATGGTTTGTAACTCTCAGGAAGGTTTCGAGCCCTTCCTCCGCCATGCCTTACAACCCCCTGACGACATAGGCCTCGAATCCACTGAGTCATCAGAGTTTGGGCTGTTCCCCGTTCGTTCGCCACTACTAGGAGAATGTCTATCTTTTCCTCGGGGTACTTAGATGTTTCAGTTCCCCCACTTACCTCTCCTGGTCTATGTGTTCAACCAGGAGTATCCCGATTTTATCGGGATGGGTTGCCCCATTCGGGAATCCCCGGCTAAGCTTGCCCGACAGCAAGCCGAGGCTTTTCGCAGTCTCGCCGCGCCCTTCATCGGCTCTTGGCGCCAAGGCATCCCCCGTGCGCCCTTAGTAGCTTGACCTACATTAAACCACAACTAGGACCTTGTTCAGTATTCAGTTGTTAATGTGCTTTTTTCAACATTAAGTGCGGTCTGATGTCACTCAGACCGCACTTTAGTAGACACCAGTCCTACGCTTTTTGTATTAAGTTGTGTTGTTTCTCATCATCATGGGCATTCGAAGTTAGTATACTACGATTCAAAGCGGCTTGTCAAGTAGCTTTTTAAGGCATTTAGAAATATTATGATACATGGTATACAGATGGGGGATCAGGAGGGGGTCTAAACAGGCCACAATGGGTGACACTCTGGTAGGATAAGGGAGGTAGAGACCCGAATCCAACGCAGAGGAGGTCACCCGCGTGGACAAGTATATCACAGAGAGAAGAGCCAGAATGAGGCTGGCATGGTTCAAAAGATACGAGGGGATTGGGAATATAAGCCGGGTATGTGATGAATTTGGCATGTCCCGGAAGACCTTCTATAAGTGGTACCCCTGCTATGTCAAAGAAGGTCTTGCCGGCCTTAGAGACCACTCCAAGCGCCCCAGGAGCCATCCTAAGACCGTGCCTGAGGACATTCAAGAGCTCATCCTAAAACTACGCCGCAAAACCAGCTACGGCCCCTGCAGGCTGGCTTTTTACTTGAAACGGGACCATGGGATTAAGCTCAGTGTTTACGGTATCTATAGAGTGTTGGTTAGGGCTGGGGAGATAAAGCCACGAAAGACCAGACCGCGTAAGAAGCCGGTCTACTACCAGATGAATTACCCGGGGCAGAGAGTGCAGGTAGACGTCAAATACATGCCCAAGATGCAGCTCAGGAATAGACCTGAGCCTTACCAGGAATACCAGTATACCGCCATAGACGATTGCACTAGGTTGCGCTTTGTCTGGGTATATCAGGAGTTATGCTCAGCTAATTCTGTGGATTTTGCTAAAAGGATGCTGGCCTTCTTTCCCTTCCCTGTGGAGGAGGTACAAACCGACCACGGAGTGGAATTCACCTATATCTTCATGCCCTGGGTTAATAAGCCACACCCCTTAGAGGAATTCCTCAAAAGTAAGGGAATAAGGCATAAGCTTATCCCCATCGCTACACCGAAGCAGAATGGAAAGGTAGAAAGGAGTCACCGCACTGATGACGAGGAGTTTTATAACCAGCGGGGGTACAGAAAACCTTCTAAGAGGCTCAAGAAGTTATCCCTGTTCCTGGATTTCTACAATAACCAGCGGCCTCACTCAGCCCTGGGCTGGATGACGCCAATCGAAAAACTATGGTCTTTTCCTCAGTACCAGGGTGTCAAACCCTCTTTAAAAAATGTCACCTATGTTTGAAAACAGTACACTTTTTAAGGCATTTCCCCCAAGCTGCTGAATGATTGCCTAGAATGTGCCTTCAGCTTCGTTACTCTCAACCTCCTCTGAACTCGCTATGAATTTAACGCTCGGGGACAGAATGAAGCGCGAGGTGGCAGGACCGGGTAAATAAGGTCGACTGAAGTCAGGTACGCAGGGTCTTGTTTAACTGGCCGTGCTCGGTCCTGACTTGCTGGGAGTCAATCACTTTGTCGTATACCGACTTTTTGAGGAAGTCGAGCGCTTCTCTTTCGTCACGGTCAACTATGATCTGCTCCAGTTCAAGCAGCTCTTCTTCCTCGAAGGCTATGGCTGTTTTTCTGATTTCTATCATATCTGTCCCCCCGATTCTATCGCGGCTGTATTCTACTGCGAAATTTCCTGAGCAGCAAGGAAGCTGAACAGGGATCAATCCTTTTTCAACCCCCTATATCCCCATTCTTGGGGGACTTTTAGGGCACAGTGCACTGTGCCCCTACTGGGATACCCCAGGCCCCGGCGGGAAGAACCCAGCACCTCTTCTTGTGCTTCCTTGACAATTTGGAGTCCCCTTTGGTAAAGTAAGGGTGCGTTCAGTGCATTCGGCGGATATAATACCAAACTAATGACAGAAAAGACTCAGGCGTCTTCTTCTAAAAAAGGGCTTGTGGAGGTCTTTACCGGCAGTGGCAAGGGGAAGACCTCGGCGGCTTTGGGCGTGGTGCTCCGGGCTCTGGGCCATGACCTCAGGGTTTGCGTTATCCACTTTATGAAAGGCAGTTTCCCCTACGGCGAGCAGAAGAGCCTTGGCTGCCTTCCTAATGTGACCATCAAGACCTTCGGTTCACTCGGTTTTGTCGATCCTCGCAATGTCAAAGAAGAGGATAAGGCTGAGGCAAAGAGGGCGCTGGAGGTGGGCAGGGAAGCGGTGATGAGCGGGAATTATGACCTGGTGGTCCTGGATGAGATAAATGTGGCTGCTGCCTGGAGGCTTCTGGATATTGAAGAAGTTATCGAGTTGGTAAAAAATAAACCTGAGTCGGTGGAGTTGATACTAACCGGCCGTTATGCCGACCCCAGGATAGTGAAGATTGCTGACCTGGTAACAGAGATGGTAGCGATAAAGCATCCTTATGATGAAGGAGTTCAGGCCCGGGCCGGGTTCGAATATTGAGAAGATGTTAAAGGAAGTTAGAGGTACCCCAATGCCTGTGGGGAAATACCTTATTCCGGGGGAAAACGTCCTGGCCATAGCAGGCGA
This sequence comes from uncultured Dehalococcoidales bacterium, assembly GCA_964570635.1. Taxonomy (GTDB): domain Bacteria; phylum Chloroflexota; class Dehalococcoidia; order Dehalococcoidales; family CAYYQY01; genus CAYYQY01. The sequence continues at coordinate 2,397 of CAZMZA010000093.1, read as the reverse complement.
TTTCTACGCAACTAATAAACGGCTGCTCAGATACCGGAAGCATTTTCACGGGGAGGAGCTGGACGATATCGCTTATTCACATATTTCGTCTATAACTTACATCAACGGGTCGCGAGGGCTCGTTACCGATATAGGCATTGTTCTGGCATTGCTGGGAATAATCGGAATCATAGTAAATATATTTACTGATGTAAGCCTGGTTACCCCGCTTTGCGGTGTTGCTACTTTCGTGGGCATCGTGTTTGCGGTCTACGGTATATTTTCTAAAGTTACCTATGTGCAGTTTAGGGGAGCGGGGATAAGCGATGCCGCCGGGGAGAGGCTGAGGATGACTAATGTCCACCCGGAGGATACCAAAAGATTCATCTCTCTGGTTAGAGAGCATATGAAATAACCAGTTAAATTTCTCTTATTTATTCTTATTACTAAGGTGGAGGTTTGTAGTAATCATGAAAATGACTCTGAGCGTAATCAAGGCTGATATCGGTGGTTATGTAGGGCATTCCAGTTCACATCCTGATATTCTGGACGATGCACAAAAGTCTCTGGAGAAGGCTAAAAAGTCAGGATTGCTCATTGATTTTCACGTAACGCGCTGCGGCGATGACCTGCAACTCATCATGACCCACGAGCAAGGGGTGGAGAATGAGCGTGTCCATAAGCTGTGCTGGGACACCTTCGTGTCGGGCACCGAGGTAGCTAAAAAGCACGGGCTTTACGGCGCTGGTCAAGACCTGCTTTCAGATGCCTTCTCCGGGAATGTGAAGGGAATGGGCCCGGGAGTGGCGGAGATGGAGTTTGAGGAGAGGAAGTCCGAGCCGGTAATTGTCTTCATGGCAGACAAAACATCGGCGGGGGCATGGAATATGCCCCTTTACAGGATGTTCGCCGACCCGTTCACTACTATAGGCCTGGTGATAGCGCCCAATATGCACTCAGGTTTCTCCTTTGAGGTGCACGATGTCAAAGAGACCAAGAAGGTAAGCTTCAATGCACCTGAAGAGATATATGATATGCTGGTCTTCATAGGCGCACCTTCTCGCTATGTAGTGAAGTCAGTCCATAGTCGGGAGACTGGCAACATCGGTGCGGTCACATCTACACAGAAGCTATCTCTTATCGCTGGCAGGTATGTGGGCAAGGACGACCCGGTTTGCATAGTGCGCTGCCAGGGCGAGTTCCCCGCGGTGGGTGAGGTGCTTGAGCCGTTCGCCCTTCCCCATCTGGTGGAAGGGTGGATGCGCGGTTCACATCATGGCCCTTTGATGCCGGTATCCATACCCCAGAGCAACCCTTCGCGGTTCGACGGGCCTCCCAGGGCGGTTGCTGCGGGCTTTCAGCTAATAGGTGGCAGGCTGGTAGGGCCTCGCGATATGTTTGATGACCCCAGCTTCGATGAAGCCCGACGCCAGGCTAATAAAGTGGCCGAGTATATGCGTCGGCACGGTCCTTTCGAGCCGCACCGACTCCCTCTTGATGAGATGGAATATACAACAATGCCCCAGGTGTCGAAAAAACTGAGGGGAAGATTCGTCAAGCTTGATTAAGCCAGCCAGGCTCTTGGTCGCTACTAATAACCGGGGCAAGTTGCGGGAATACGCTGAGCTTCTCAAAGGGATACACTTTGAGCTGACCACCCTCTTGGAGCAAGGAATTACTGAGGAGGTCGAGGAGACCGGCTCGAGCCTGAAGCAGAACGCAATACACAAAGCCACCGCCTACGCTAAGCTGAGCGGGCTTACCGCCATGGCCGATGACTCGGGCCTGGAGGTGGATGCCCTGGGTGGCGAGCCTGGCCCTCTTTCCCGCCGCTACGCCGGTGATAATGTCTCGGATAAAGAGAGAAATGACTACCTTCTGGCGAAGCTCCGCAATATCCCCTGGGATAAAAGGACAGCGCGTTTCCGGGCGGTTATCGCAATTGCCACTCCCGATGGCAAGGTGAAAACCACAGAGGGTATTTGCGAAGGTTTAATAGCTTTCGATTCCAAGGGTGCAGGCGGCTTTGGCTACGATCCTATCTTCTATCTCCCGAAGCTGGACAAAAGGATGGCAGAGCTGTCACTCGCTGAGAAAAACAGGATTAGCCATCGTGCCAAAGCAGCGCAAAAGGCGAGGCGGATACTGGAGCGATTGGCAAAGCAGTAAAGACTTGGTTTACAATTATATAGAAGGAACTCTAAGCTCTAAATCCGAAATCTTTAAAAATAAGAAGTTTGAACTATTCGAATTTGAAACTGAAAAGAGTTTGTAGACCCTCTGAGAAGCGATTATGACGAAGCTCTGCGATTCTTACCAGCGCCCCATAAAATACCTGCGAATCTCAGTCACTGACCGATGCAACCTGAGGTGTATTAATTGTATGCCTCCAGAGGGTATCCCCCTGATGTCCCACGA
>CAZMZA010000092.1:0-5618 GCA_964570635.1 uncultured Dehalococcoidales bacterium | reverse complement strand
CCTCTATGTTGCTCACCCGCCTGCTCAGCACATACTGCGCCCCCTTATGACTCGCTCTATCCGCCATAGCCAGGTCAAAAGCCGCCCGGTCCACAATGTAAGCCTGGGGTTCCTCCCGCCACACCCTCAGCAACCTTCCCGAAGGTGAAAATAATCTGGCGCTTTTTGCCGGCCTCAGAATAACACTCTTTTCAACGTCAAAAGAGTCGACACACTCCTGACCGATAATCCCGGTACAGCAAACCGGCTGGCCCAACTTTTCCTTCTGCTCCAAGACCACCACCGCATACCCCATACCGGCCAGCTGGTGAGCCACGCGGCTCCCTACAGGGCCAGCTCCAACAATGATTGCATCGTGTAACTTTAACACCCTGACTAGAGAACCTCCTTATTTCGCTTCATAAGTCGCTTAAGATAGTAAAATGCCACAGGTATGACAGTAATAACCAGGATAATTAGCACCGAGTTCAACCCGGTAATGCTAATGCCAAAGAGCTTATGCAAAGAAAGGATACTGAGCGTCACCAGAGCCACCGACAAAGCGAAGGAAAGCACCACCCTTTCTAAGACATTTATCTGCCTGAAGAAGACCAGAGTCCAGGCGAATCCTGGAAGAAAGAAAACCAACACAATCCCCAGAGCCGCCCTGATGACAGGTACCGATTCGAGGAAGGGAAGACCAAACTCAAAGACCCCCCTAATGGGGGATAACCAATCCATGCTTTATGTCTCCTTGCTCTCCCCGGGGAAAAGGACTCAGCCGGGAAATACCCGGCTCATTCTGTTGCCCTTACATCCTACCCAATCCGGGAGGTAACTGCAAGCACCTCATAGGATAGCCCTGGCCCGACCTATACCCTTCAATATAGTGATGCTCAGTATCGAAAACACGACTTAGGTACCCGCCCACCCGGCAACCGTCCTGAGCGGGTGCCAGAAGTCCGACACCATACTACAATAGCCTGTGACACCTGGCAGTTTGACTTTTTACTCAAATATTGCAAAATTGATACGAAAAAGCTTGACTTTCTACTCAAGTTATGGTATACAGTAAAAAATAGGCTCAATTATACTAAGGGGAGTGGTACAATGACAGTTCAAGAATTCGGGGCCAGGATAAGGGAACTAAGGCAAAAGGCTGGGATGACCCAGAAAGAGCTGGCCGATAAGGTTGGCATTGACTTCACTTATCTCAGCAAAATCGAGAACGGAGTAATGCCTCCTCCCAGTGAGAAGGTTATACTAAGATTAGCTGAAGCGTTAGATGTTAGCGGCGACGAGTTAAGTACTCTAGCGGGAAAGGTCCCAGCTGACATCGCGCAACTGCTAAGCAATCCGGAGACACTGCAACTCATCAGGTCTCAACGCGCCCGGAAAAGAAGTGGGGCTCCGCATAAAACCCTGAGGGATTTATCGAGGGTCAGCCGTAAGACTCTGGCCGGCTACAAATTTCTCTTCAATAATAGTTTCGCCAGGGTAGCAATAGCACTGACTTTAGTACTGGCTGTTGCCGGCTCTTTGTGGTTTGCTGCCCCACTACCAGTCAAGGCAGTAAGTACCACCATCACCAGTCTCCCGACGACCATGTATACCGGGGGCCAACATAGTTTTTATGTCCAAGTCGATACTGCGGCCAACGAGGCGATTCCAATACTCAGTCTCAAGGTGGAAATTGCTGGACCAACAACTGCTTATGCAATTTTCAATGTTCAAGGCACCATAACAAGCCAGAGTGGACATTTTGCCCGCGTCTCGCGTACGGTCGCACCTTATTGGGGTTATGGTTTACTCCGGGCCTATGGTTATGGCTACCAACCACCCCCCCTAGCCTACCGCGAGTTTCTCCACAACTGGGGTTACGGTTATGGTTACGGCTACGGGTATGACTCCTCATACACCACTCAGACAAAATACCTGGTAACCCTGAACACAGGCAGCATGTCTACCGGCTCGTACTCAGTACGGTTTAGCGTCACCACCGGGCCAGCCGGGAAGAAGTTCGTTTCAGGTTTATCCACGTTCACTATGACCACTCTAGGCAGTGCTGGAGGAGGCGCCGCAGCAGTACCGCCACCATCAATACCAGCGGCGGTTACGGCGACCGGTGTGCTAGCCCTTTCTGACTACATTGATGCTGAGGGCAACACTACTACCGAGATAAGTCTTACCTCAACTGACGGCCAGGTTATTGCTATCATTCCTGCGGGGACAAGAGTGCTTGACGCCCAGGGTAACCCTCTGACAAGCATAGAAATCGTAGTCCTGCACACACCTCCACCTCCACCCGGCTATAGCCTAGTGGGTCCGGCCTACGACTGTCTACCGGATGGTGCCACCTTTGAACCGGCCTTTGCCTTGACCTTCACCTATGACCCGGCAAACATACCTGCTGGGGTCGATGAAGGAGATCTGGTTATGGCTTACTATGACGGCACCGACTGGGTGATGTTGACCACCACCGTCGATGCAACAGCCAACACTGTTACGGCTAGTGTGGCCCACTTTACCGCGTTTGCTATCCTGGCCAAGCTGCCGGTGGCAGAAGCAGCCGCCTTCAGCGTTAGCTCACTGAGCATAACTCCCAGTGAGGTTGAGGTCGGAGGGACCGTAACCGTGAGTGTCTCAGCTGCCAATACCGGCGGTCTTGCCGGCACCTACAAGGTCACCTTCAAGGTAGACGGCGCAGTCGTCAGCACTAAAGATGTGACTCTGAATGCCGGTGCCACCGAAGCGGTGTCCTTCACCACGACTGAAGATACCGCCGGGACCTACAATGTGGAAGTTAATGGTCTGGTCGGTGAATTTACGGTCACGGAAGCCGCAGCAGCACCGACACCAACACCAACTCCAGCAGCACCGCTGAATTGGACGCTTATCGGCGGCATAATTGCGGCGGTGGTAGTGATTATCATCCTGGTGTGGGTCTTCGCAGTGAGAAGGCGCGGCTACTAAGTCCAGTAAAGTTATCGCTAACAAGCAGCAGGTGAATTCACCTGCTGCTTGTTTTTTGGTAAGCAAGAGGCTACCTGCTTATCTCAGAGCGAGCGGGGAAAAACCTCAGCAGCCTGTCGCGTGTAATCAGTCCAACCACCCTACCCCCGGTCACCACAGGTACCTGATTCACGTCATTCTCCACCATCTCCTCAAGCACTGTGAGGACTTCCTGGTCAGTAGAGGCTACTTTCACCTTATCCACCGGGGTCATTATCTCCCTCACACGAACAGCACCCCACTTCTGCTGGGGGAGAGACTTAATATCCTGCAGCGTCAGGATCCCGTTTAGCCTGCCTTCATCGGCTACCACGAAGAAACGGTGCCCCCTGGTAAAAATATACCCCTGAACCAGCTCAGCAACAGTAAGATCCGGGGGAATTACCGGGAATTCCGAGGTCATTACTTGGGCAGCGGTTAACCCGGCCATCTCCTCACGCCACTGGGCCTGACAGTAGCTAGTCGAGGCGGCATTCTCCAGAAACCAGCCGATAAAGGCCAGCCACAGACCACCAAACAAGTCACGAAGCAGGAATACTACTGAAATGCCCCCGAGAATAAACAGATAACCCACAACCCGTCCCGTCTGTGTGGCAATACGGGTGGAGCGGTAATAGCTACCGGTAAAACGCCACAAGACAGAACGGAAAACACGCCCGCCGTCGAGGGGGAACCCCGGTATCAGATTGAATGCGGCCAGCAACCCGTTTACTCCGGCGAGCCAGATAGCCATAGCGGCTATAGGCTCAGCCGTGCCCCGGGTAACCAGCCAAAGCAGGGCAAACAAACCACCAATGGCCAGGCTGCAAGCGGGACCAGCCGCTGCCATTATTAACTCGGCGCTGGCTTTCTTGGCCTCCCTGGTTATCTGAGCCACGCCGCCAAAGATAAAGAGCGTGATGCTCTTTACCGGGATACCATTAACCCTGGCTACAAGGCTATGAGCTAGCTCATGGGCAAGCACCGAGGCAAAGAATAACAGGCTGGTGATGATACCGATAACCCAGTAGGTTACAAGGCTCCAGCCAGCGTAGGTCGTCGGAAAGTACTGGGCTGATAGAGAGACGACCACCAAAACGAAGACTATAAACCAGGTGTAGTGGAGTCGGAACTGTATGCCAAAGAGCCTGCCCAAATTAAATGCGTTACCCATCTTAATACCGCAACCCTGGGGTATGTCCCAACTTTTGCTTCTGCTCGCTGCCCGGTTAGCACCTGGGAGCTGAAATGCCCAGGAACTCTTCAACTAACGTCATAGCGCAATACTCCCCGCACATGCTACAAGCAGCCCCAGCGGAGGCATGCGTGCTATGAACCTGACGAAACCGCTCAGGGTCAAGGGATAGCCGGGCCTGCTCTTCCCAATCAAGCTTCTTTCTAGCCATCGACATCCTCGCATCCCACTGTTCCGCCCCTCTCACACCCTTGGCTATGTCAGCAGCATGAGCGGCAATCCGCGAGGCTATCACCCCGCGCCTCACGTCCTCGGCATCCGGCAAAGAAAGGTGCTCTGCCGGGGTCACATAACACAGGAAGTCAGTACCTGCCGCCGCAGCAATGGCACCACCTATCGCTCCCGTTATGTGGTCATAGCCGGCAGCCACATCGGTTACCAGCGGACCAAGAACATAAAAGGGGGCTCCCCGGCAAATAGCCTTCTCCAAGCGGACGTTAGCCTCAATCTGATTCAGGGGGACATGTCCCGGACCCTCGACTATCACCTGAACCCCTGCCTGCTGAGCCCGCTGCACCAACTCCCCGATATTGAGCAATTCCTCCACCTGAGCCCGGTCAGTAGCATCAGCCAAGCTACCGGGACGCATACCGTCACCGAGGCTCAGAGTAACATCGAACTGCCTGGCTATCTCAAGCAAGCGGTCATAGTGCTCATACAGGGGATTCTCACTACCATTGTGGACCATCCAGCCTATGAGAAAAGCACCACCCCGTGAAACGACGTCGGCTACTCTCCCCTGTTGCTTAAGTCTGGCAATAGCCGACTGAGTCACACCGCAATGTACCGTCATGAAATCAACACCATCCCGCGCATGTTCCTCAATCACGGCAAACAGGTCATCAACGGTCATTCTCACTATGGCACCGTGCTTGCTCACCGCCTCAATCCCGGCCTGATAAATGGGTACCGTTCCCACCGGTAAAGCGGTTGAGGCAATGATAGCCCGCCGAATCACTGCCAGGTCACCACCCGTGCTCAGGTCCATAACAGTATCCGCCCCGGAGTCGCTGGCGACCCGCAACTTTTCCAGCTCGGTCTCAATATCGCCAAAATCGGAAGAGGTGCCAATGTTAGCGTTGACCTTGGTTTTAAGACCGTGACCTATGCCACAGGGCACAAGGCGGGGATGATAGGGATTAGCTGGAATTACTATTGTTCCATTGGCAACGCCCTGCCGAATGACCTCGGCCTCCACCCCCTCACGCTCTGCCACCTCTCTCATCTGTGACGAAATAACACCGTCTCTAGCCAATTCCAGTTGAGTCATCTCTACCCCCATAAAATAAAAACCAAGGGCGGCGGCATCCTACCACTTTCGACCCTTGGTCCTTTTTACTGCCGCTTCCCTACGCTCGCATTACCGAGATCAGGTTCCCAGGGTTGGCTTCAA
>CAZMZA010000091.1:0-5639 GCA_964570635.1 uncultured Dehalococcoidales bacterium | reverse complement strand
GTGGATAAGGACATTCTGGTGTTCCACGCCGGGACAAAAACAGGCACCGAGCCGAAACAGATATTGACTAACGGGGGACGGGTGCTTACCGTAGTCGCTACCGGCAAAACCACGACCAAAGCCAGAGAGAAGGTCTATGCCAACCTGCCCCGAATTCAGTTTGAGGGTTGCCACTACCGGAAGGACATTGCTCAAATAAGGGGGTGGTAGATAATATGCCATTAGTAGCTGTAGTCATGGGTAGTAAATCGGATACCGAAGCCGTACAGCCGACACTGGATGCGCTGTCCGGGCTTGGTATTGACTATGAGGTATCAGTAATATCGGCACACCGTAACCCGGAAAGGGCAAAGCAATACGGAATGGCTGCCCGAGAGCGAGGGATTGAGGTCATAATTGCGGCGGCAGGAGGAGCCGCCCACCTGCCCGGGGTTCTGGCCAGCTGGACAACTCTGCCTGTCATAGGCATACCCCTAGCCACCACTGAGTTGAAAGGTATAGATGCCCTCTACTCTATAGTCCAGATGCCAGCCGGAATACCGGTAGCCAGTGTGGCTATAGGTACTCCCGGAGCCCAAAACGCCGCTTACCTCGCTGCCGAAATTCTATCCTTGAAGTATGATAAAATACGAGAGGCCTACGAAAAGTATAGAAGTAACCTTCAAGGAGCCAACAAATGATTGAGCGGTACTCCAGACCGCAAATGAAAAGCATCTGGTCAGACGAGAACAAGTTCGCCAAGTGGCTTGAGGTTGAGATTGCCGTCTGCGAGGCTTGGGCTGACATAGGCGTCATTCCCCGAAAAGCTATCCCCAAGATAAAGCTAGCCAGGGCTAACCCCAAGCGCATGGAGGAAATTGTCAAAGAAACGCACCACGATATGACCGCCTTTATCCGCTCCGTATCAGAGAGCCTGGGAGACGAAGCGCGTTTTATCCACCTCGGTCTTACCTCTTCGGACGTGATAGACACTGCTCTCAGCTTGCAGCTAGTCGAAACCGCCGAGTTACTAGACCAGGACATAAGAGAACTCATTGCAGCCTTAGCTGAAAAGGCAATGAAGCATAAATATACCCCCATGATGGGGCGCACCCACGGCATCCACGCCGAACCAACCTCTTTGGGGCTTAAACTGGCCCTATGGATTGAGGAAATGAAGCGCAACCGGCTAAGGCTCAGGGAAGCCATGAAAACCATTGCCGTGGGTAAGGTTTCAGGAGCGGTTGGTACCTACGCCACGTTATCTCCTGAAGTTGAGGAGAAAACCTGTGCCCGGCTGGGGCTTAGCCCGGCCCCGGTATCAAGCCAGATTCTGCAGCGTGACCGCCACGCTCAATTCGTGACCACCTTAGCCATAATGGCCAGTTCCCTCGAGAAATTCGCCACCGAGATAAGGAGCTTACAGCGAACCGAAACTGGGGAGGTTGAAGAGCCGTTTGCGACAGGGCAGACTGGCTCATCGGCTATGCCCCACAAACGGAATCCGGAGCTTTGTGAGCGAATCTGCGGGCTGGCCCGCTTGGTAAGGGGCTACGCTTTGACGGCAATGGAAAATATCGCTCTGTGGCATGAGCGCGACATAAGCCACTCCTCAACCGAGCGCATTATACTGCCCGACTCCTGCCTGATACTGGACTACTCTCTCGCCCTCTTCACCTCGGTAATCAAGGGGCTGCAAATCTATCCCCAGAGGATGAAACGAAATACAGAGCTTACCAAAGGTCTCATCTTCTCCCAGCGGGTAATGCTAGCTCTTATTGATAAGGGCCTCAGCCGACAGGAAGCGTACGAAGTGGTGCAACGGAATGCTATGAAAGCCTGGCAGAAAAACAGGAACTTCCTCACCCTTCTGAAAGCTGACCCCGATGTTGCTGCCACCCTGCCCCAAGAGGAGCTTGAGGCACTCTTCGATGTGCAATACTACCTGCGCTACGTGGATAACATTTTCCGGCGTCTGGGATTAACCGAAACGCAATGGAAAACGAACGCCGGCGCAGGCGAACCTGCCGACCTGGCGCCGAGGTCAATATGAACCCCGCTCCCTCAGTGCTGTTAAATACCGACCTGCCACTACCACTACTAAGTCGCGGGAAGGTACGGGACACCTACGACCTGGGCAACCTGCTGCTTATGGTGACCACCGACCGAATCTCGGCTTTCGACTCGGTCCTCCCCTGCGGTATTCCTGACAAGGGACGGGTGCTTAACCAGCTCTCCGCCTTCTGGTTTGACAAGACCAGACATCTAATGATTAACCATCTACTAGACGTGGTGGATGATGTCGCCCTCCTTGATGCCTGCCTTACCGCAGAAAAGCGCTTCCCCTACCCTGACTACCTCGCCGGCCGGTCTATGATTGTCAACAAAGCCAATCGTCTCCCCATCGAATGTGTGGTGCGAGGCTACCTTACCGGCTCGGCGTGGACAGAATACCAGCAGTACGGCACTGTTTCCAGTTTCTCGCTGCCCAGAGGCTTACTGGAGAGCCAGGAGCTACCCGAGCCACTATTCACCCCCACCACCAAAGCAGAGAGCGGGCATGACCAGCCGCTATCTATGGACGAGATGAAAAGGCTGGTGGGTGGAGATATAGCTGAATCGATGAAGGAGAAAAGCCTGGTCATCTACCGCTACGCCCAGGAGTATGCCCGAACCAGAGGCATCATTATTGCCGATACCAAAATGGAATTCGGGATGGTCAATGAGCAGCTCATCCTTATCGATGAGCTGCTCACCCCGGACTCAAGTCGCTTCTGGGACGCCGAGCAATATGAAGTGGGGCAATCACAGCCCAGCTACGACAAGCAACCGGTTCGTGACTGGCTCATTGAAGCCGGCTGGAATAAAGAGCCCCCCGCTCCCATGTTACCCCCGGAGGTCATTGAGGCCACAACCAAGAGATACCAGCAGGCTTACGAGCGGCTGACCGGGAGGAAAGCTGGAGAGAAAGGAAGGGAGGGATGACGGCAATTATACTGACGGTAGCAGTATTCCTTTTCATCCTCTGTATTCTTCTGGGCTATCTTCTCGTCAAGAAAGCAGGCGAGTTTCGAAGGTATAGAGAGGAGGAATCAAGCCGCAGGGAGGAAATTCGCAGTGAGGCGATAAGAGATAGCCGGCGAGTCCTGGGGGGCAGATTTACCGAACAGATGGCCCCCTACCTGCCTGAATTCAAGTACGACCCCACCGAGGCACGATTTATCGGCAGCCCCATCGACCTTGTCGTCTTCCCCGGACTGGCTCAGGAAAACCCCACCGAGCTAGTCCTGATAGAAGTCAAGACCGGCAAAACTGACCGCCTCACCCCCACAGAGAAAAGAATCCGTGACCTCATCGAGGCAGGTAAGATAAGATGGGAGCTACTCTATCGGCCTCAAGGGTGACGCGTGGTCACTCACCTCATCACCAGTGCTCCGGCAAGTCCTTGGTGCTGGGGAGTCCGCCGCCAATCCGCTCGTCTATTCTGGTAGCCGCATCCAGAGCTCTTCCCAGAGACTTGAAGAGTGCTTCCGCCTTGTGATGGTCATTCACGCCATATAGAACCTTGGTGTGGAGGTTAAGCCTGGCTTCGGCAGCAAACGACTCGAGGAAGTGACGGACGAGGTCGGTAGGAAATCCCGCCATATCATTGTCAGTAAAGGGCAGGTCCAGGACGGTATATCCCCGACCGCTGATATCCACCGCCACCATGACCAAAACGTCATCCATGGGCACCACGGCATCCCCCATGCGGACAATGCCCCGCTTCTCACCCAGAGCCTCACCAAAGGCTTTACCCAGACAAAGGGCGACATCTTCAACCAGATGATGCTGGTCGTCTCCGCTGGCGGAAATCTTTATGTCAAATACACCGTGCTGAGCCAGCTGAGCCAGCAGATGGTCAAACATGCCGAGTCCGGTATTCACCTCCCACTTACCAGTACCATCAATATTAAGCTCGAGACTGATACTGGTCTCCTTGGTCTCCCGCTTGACAGTAGATACTCTATTAGCCACCTAACTCCCTCCCAGTTCTTTCAGTGCTCTAATCAAGGCATCAGTATGCTCAGGTTTGCCCACGCTGATGCGGACACATTCCTTCAACAGCGGCAGGTCAAAGTAACGAACCAGTATTCCCCTGTTTTGCAGGTGCTGCTGAAGGTCCTTGGCCTTACCCTTAAGGACTGAGCAAAGGATAAAGTTGGCCCGCGAGGGGAAAGGCCTTAGCCAGCTCAACTCCTCCAGCCCGGCAAAGAGCCTGTCCCTCTCCGCGATAATAGCCCTTACCCGACCCATCAAATAGTCAATATCCCTAAGCGACTCCCGCACGGCAATCAGAGCGGCCACATTAACACAGTACGGCTCCTTGATTCTCAGCAGGTAATCGGCAATCCTGGTGGGGAAAAGACCGTAACCGATTCGCAAACCAGCCAGCCCCGCCCACTTGCTGAAGGTCCTCAGCACCATCAGGTTCTTATAATTGCCCACCAGAGGCGCTACCGTCTCCCCGGTAAATTCGTAATAGGCTTCGTCAACCAACACCGGTACCCCGGTATCCAGTATCTTCAGTATATCCTCCCCGGGCATAATTGTCCCCGTAGGGTTATTGGGTGTAGCCAGCAGTATCAATTTGGTCTTTTCCGTTATCGCCGACCTGACCGCATCCACCCTGACCACGTAGTTCTCATCTCTGGGCACATCAACCGGAGTGCCACCACACAACTCGATAAAGAAACGAAACATGGCAAAGGTGGGGATACAGTTTATCACCTCGTCACCCGGCTCGACAAACAAGCGTAAAATGAGGTCGATAAGCTGGTCACTGCCAGCGCTGGCTACAATATGCTCCATACCGACCCCGGCATACTCCTGAAGCAGTTTCCTGAGTTCTGTTTGTCCTGAGTCGGGATAGATGTTTATATCCCGACAGGCCGCCAAAGCCTCGTTCACCCGCGGCGAACAGCCGTAGGGATTTTCGTTGGCGTCAAGCTTGATGATGTCCTCTACAGGAACTTCAACCTTCCCGGCTAAAGTCTCCGGTGACTTACTGGCCGCGTAGCCCCCAAAGTTGACCAAATCAGGGCGTATCAGCTTCTCTATCCCTTTATCTTCAGACACCCCTTGACTCCGTTCCGCTTCAAGTACCCCCCTTTAGGCGCTTCTCCATGGCACGGGCGTGAGCGTCCAGCCCCTCGGCACGCGCTATCGTTGCTGCCGCCCGACCCAGCCGCTTCAGACCAGCCTCATCTATATTGACCAGGTCTATGAGCTTAACAAAATCGCCTACGTTAAGCGGTGAGCTAAACCGGGCCGTCCCCCCGGTAGGCAAAACATGGCTTGGCCCGGCCACGTAATCACCCAGAACCACGGTCGAGTTCTGGCCCAAGAATACACAGCCGGCATTAGACACCTTATCAACATAGGAGGCTGCCCTGTCCACCATCAGGCAAAGGTGCTCAGGCGCATACAGGTTAGCCAATTCTATGGCCTCGTCCACATTACTGACCACAGCTATTATGCCCCGGCTGCTCAGACACTCTGAGGCAATGGCCTGACGGGAGAGGGTCTCCAGCTCCCCTTCAACCTCACGGTTAACTTCATCTGCCAGCCGCTGTGATGTGGTTACCAGAATAGCCGAGGCAAGCGGGTCGTGCTCAGCC
>CAZMZA010000090.1:0-5697 GCA_964570635.1 uncultured Dehalococcoidales bacterium | reverse complement strand
ATGGTACGCCTGGTGAGATTTGAACCCACGACCTCAGCCTCCGCAGGGCTGCGCTCTATCCGCTGAGCTACAGGCGCATGGTGCCGAAGGTGGGATTTGAACCCACACATCCTTACGGACACTACGTCCTGAACGTAGCGCGTCTGCCATTCCGCCACTTCGGCAAAAGACAATTACTCTACAAGTGGATTATAATGAGCGTGGCGCTGAGTGTCAATCTTGGTAGTCCCTTTCCCCGAATATCCTGGTGCCTATTCTGACCATGTTCGCCCCTTCCTCGATGGCGACTTTATAGGAATTTGTCATCCCCATGGAAAGGTACTTCATCTCTACGCTGGGCAAGTCAAGGTCTTTTATCCTGTCGAATATCCTTTTCGTTTCCACAAAATAGGGCCTTGAGTCTTCGGGGTCGCCAAAGCGGGGACCCATGGTCATAAACCCCATTACTCTTACGTGTTCCAGTTGTGAAATCTCTCTTACCAGCTGCTCGGCATCCTCCGGCATCACCCCCGATTTTTGTTTTTCCCGGCCGCTGTTTATCTCTACCAGGACCGGCATCACCTTCCCGATTTGAGCGCACCTCTTATCAATCTCTCTGGCCAGTTCAGCGGAATCGACGGTTTCTATCATATCAAACAGTCCGACCGCCTTTTTCACTTTGTTTTTCTGAAGGCTCCCTATAAGGTGCCACCTTGCCTTACTGCCTATTACTTCGTGGACCCTCTCCGCTTCCTGGACATAGTTTTCCCCTATGGTTTTTACCCCGGCCTCGATTACCCTAAGCACCTCTTCGGCGTTTCTTGTCTTGGCCGCGGCTACCAGTTCAACCCCGTTTGGCAGCTCGCTCAGTATCTGCTCGACGTTTTGCCTAATCGTCATGCCAGGTCTCTACATGCCTCCTGATGCGTCAATAGCAATTCTAGCACCAAGTTATGGAACCGTTCCAGACGGTAGTAGCGTCTCGGTAGGGGGTGAGTGAAATGCTCTGGTCTATCTTGGAAACTAGCTGGCGAGGCCAGTAGAAGCGATGAGTAGAGCTTATGCCGGGAATGTTAGTAGCTTTGACTTTAATACACTCGGAGGTTAGGGCTAGGCTTCCTGCCCCAGATACGCCTTGATAACCTCGGGGTTGCTCTTAATCTCGGCGGGTGTGCCTTCGGCAATCTTCCTGCCGAAGTCGAGGACAGTAATCCTGTCAGCTATATCCATGACCACGCCCATATCGTGCTCGATGAGGACGATGCAGTTGACCCCATCTCTCAGGACTGGGGTATCAGGGTATGTGGCTCCCTGTCCCTCAAACACGTCGATAATAAACCGGGCGATGTCCTCCTTCTCTTCCATGTTCATCCCGGCCATGGGTTCGTCAAGAAGTAGGACTTTCGGTTCCAGGGCTAGAGCGCGTCCCAGTTCGATTCTCTTTCTTAGTCCGTAGGGCAGAGCACCGACTACCTTTTTCCGGTAAGGCTCTATTTCCAGGAAGTCGATAATATCTTCTACCGTCTTGCGGTGGTTAATCTCTTCTCTATGAGCCCAGCCGAAGTATATGGCACCGGCGAGGAAGTTTTGCTTCATAAGGACATGCCTGGCGGCCAGGATGTTATCCTGAGTACTCAGTCCGGTGTATAGCTCTATATTCTGGAAAGTCCTGGCTAGGCCAAGTTTCGCTGCCTTGTCCGGGCGGATTCTGGTGATTCTTTTGTCCTCAAAGAAGATTTCACCCTCCTGGGGTTTATAGAAGCCGCTGATGCAATTGAGGAGGCAGGTCTTACCGGCACCATTTGGCCCGATAACGGCCAGAATTTCATGGTCGTTAATGTCCAGGCTGACATCATTGAGAGCCCTGATACCACCGAAGCTGAGAGAAAGGTTTTCAATTCGTATCTTTAGTTGCCTGGTGCTTGCCACGCTATGGTAACCTCCACTCAATCGTCGCCATTGCCTGATTATACTGCTCTTTGTGTATGGCGTCAAGCACGGGTGGCGGGGCAGGTGCCAGGTGAGGTTCGATTGCTTGTTACTACACGGGAGCCTCTTAAGAAGCCCTTGACAACGGTAAAGCGGCTTAGTAGGATTAATTGACAATAATTTTCAATTACCGCTCAAAATGAGACTGACAGAGAAAAAGGTAGTCGGCACCCTGAGGCAACACGGCTATAAGGTCACCCCCCAGCGGAGGGTGGTCATAAGAGCGATAGCCTCTACCCAGGACCATCTTACTCCTGCTGCCATATACGAGCGGGTACATCGAGAGCGACCTGATATCGGGTTGGTAACTGTGTATCGCACCCTGGAAATACTGGCCGGGTTGAAGCTTATCTGCGTGCTGTATGCCGGGGGCAGCTGCCGTAGCTATACGGTTAGTGCTCCGGGCCACCACCACCATCTTATTTGCTCAAACTGCGGCGTGGTCGTCGATTTTGCCTGTGACCTAGGGGAAGTGCAGCAGGAACTGTCCCAGGAGAGCGGGTTCCGCATTGACAGCCACGTGCTCGAATTTTCCGGTCTCTGTCAGGCATGCCGGAAGGAAGCAGGACAGTCGCTGGCCACTGTAGCCGGGCAGGACGAGGTTTCTAATTTGGGAAGCAGAGTATGTTGAGACTGATAGCAGGCGAACTCAGGGAACACGCTCCCTTCACTGCCCTTGGGGCGGTGTCCGGGATTATAGTGATGGTGGTAGTAGTTTTCGTCAAAACTCCCCCGGAGATTTCCCATGATATTTTTTACACCTTACACCCCCTCCATGTCCTTTTGAGCGCGCTGGTAACCACAGCTATGTACCTGAGATATGGTAGAGGTAGGATATGGGCAGCCGTTCTCGTTGGCTATGCTGGCTCAATCGGCATAGCTACTGTAAGCGATGTGGTAATCCCTTATCTGGGAGCAGTCCTGCTCAGGGTGGACATAGGGTTTCATGTGCCCTTTATCGAAGAGTGGTGGCTGGTAAATCCACTGGCCTTGGTTGGCATTGCCATCGCTTTTTGGAAGCAGGTAACCAAGCTCCCACACTGGGGGCATGTCTTGCTGAGCACCTGGGCGTCATTGTTTTACCTGACTGCCTTCGGGATGGCCGACTGGCTCCCTTTGCTCCCCTTTGTCTTCTTGTTTTTGTTCCTTGCTGTCTGGCTTCCTTGCTGCTTGAGCGATATCGTGTTTCCGCTTCTGTTTGCGGGAAAGAGCCTTGCCGTACCGCCACATGTAGCCTATAATCAATCAGCATCATCCAGGGAAAAGCAAGAATGAGGCTCAACCTGCCGTGAGGAGTTACCGATGAACCTCTCCGTTCAATTAGCTCCCCAGCATCCCGGTGGCTTGCTGCTGGCTAACCCGGTGATGACTGCCTCGGGCACCTTCGGCTATGGCACCGAGTACAGTCACCTTTTTGATATTCAGAAGCTGGGAGCCATCGTATGTAAGGGGACCACGCTGGAACCCTGGGAGGGAAATCCCCAGCCGCGGGTAGCCGAAACAGCTTGCGGGGTGCTTAATTCCATCGGGCTGCAGAATATCGGCGTCGAGGCGTTGATTGGGGAGAAGGCACCAATCTGGGCAAGCTGGACGGTGCCGGTGATTGTCAATATTGCTGGTGGGACTATTGACGAGTACGCTAGGGTGGCCGGCAAGCTGGAAGGGGTGGCTGGAGTTAGCGCTATTGAGGTGAATATCGGTTGCCCCAATGTAAAAGCTGGTGGGGCTGAGTTTGGCGCTGAGCCTGGGCTAGCGTCCGAGGTCGTAGCTGCGGTGAAGGCGGCTACCTCTCTGCCGATGCTGGTCAAGTTGACGCCAAACACCGGCGATATAGTCGGAGTAGCCTTAGCTGTAGCCGAAGCCGGGGCTGACGCCGTGTGCCTTATCAACACCTTGAAGGGTATGGTGATAGATATTACCCGGCGCAGACCACTATTGGGTAATATAACCGGGGGGCTATCGGGGCCAGCCATAAAGCCGGTGGCATTATACATGGTGTACGAGGTAGCCGGTGCCGTGGGTGTGCCCGTTGTTGGTTGCGGGGGCATTACTACGGCCAGCGACGCCATCGAGTTCCTGATGGCCGGGGCCAGTGCTGTTCAGGTCGGCACCGCCAATCTCACCGACCCCCGTGCTCCCCTGGAGGTGCTGGAGGGGATAGAGGGGTTCATGCGGAAAGAGGGGATAAAGGACATAGCCGAGCTTATCGGCGCTGCTGTGAACTAGCCACTGTAAACCCTGTGGGAGTTACGCCTGTTCTATCCTGATTATCCGGTCGGCTAAGCTGCCGCCAGCTTTTGCCCTATGAGATAAGCCCCCTAGCCGGTCATCCTCTGTAATTGACGGTGGTATTCCTCGATATACCGCTTCACCTCGTCAGCCGGCTGGTAGATACCGAAGTGCCCTTCGCACAGTATATCGGCCTTGATGTCGATGAGCTTTTGCAGGGAGAGGCGGGCTTGAGCCAGGTCGGCACCCCAGGCGGGGATGTACGGCCCGTGGATGTCCTGTCCGAAAAGGACTCTCCTTTCATCCATATCCAGGTAAACGGCGATGCTTCCCGGGGTATGACCCGGTATATGGATGAGCTTAAGCTCGTAGGGACCGAAAGCCAGGCTCTCCTCAGCCTGGTTAATAATGGTATCGACCCGGCAGGGCTGGTAGCGGACACCGTAGAATTCGGCTCCGGTCCCCTCTCCGGTTTCGATGGCGGCCGCGTCCAGTTCATGGGCTATCAGACTGACACCGTATTTCTGCTGGAAGTAACCCAGGGAACCAATATGGTCGATGTGAGCGTGAGTAACGATTACAGTTTTCAATCGCTGCGGGTCAAAGCCCAGAGTGCTGATATTATCAACGAGCCGGTTGAAGCTCTCGCCGGCACCCGAGTCGATGAGAACCAGTTCCCCG
Organism: uncultured Dehalococcoidales bacterium; assembly: GCA_964570635.1. Classification (GTDB taxonomy): domain Bacteria; phylum Chloroflexota; class Dehalococcoidia; order Dehalococcoidales; family CAYYQY01; genus CAYYQY01. Next base: position 819 of record CAZMZA010000090.1, on the reverse strand, counting down.
GCATCAATCATGTAAATACAGCAATCAGAGGGGTCAGAGATGTCTGGTCCGCCTATGGCATAGATGTCTTTCCATACCCGAGACGGCTGGCTCATCCCGGTTCTCCTTCCATGGCGCTCAGAATCTCCGCCTCTCTGGTCTGCATCTGCTGTTTTGGCTCGGGCTCGTCATCTCTATACCCGCAAATGTGCAGCACGCCGTGAATTATGAGAATAGCCAGTTCCCTGTTTACGGAATGGTGCTGCTCCTCGGCCTGTATCACCGCCTGGGGGTAGGAAATAATTACCTCACCCAGGTGCGCCAGACCGTCGGGAGGGGTGATAAAAGGGGGGAGTCCCCCACCGGTTTCTTCAGCGTTCGGGAGCATGGAGAAGGCCAGCACATCGGTAGGCTCGTCTTTACCCAGGTAGCTTCGATTCAGTTGCTGTACCCCTTCCTGGGTGGTGATAACCAGACTCAGCTCCACGTTGGGTCCGGCATTCTGAGCGATGAGGGCTCGCTCAGCTACAGCCTTCAGCCAGTCTGCCTCAAGACGGTGGCTTCCAAGACCTTGGTCAATTAAAACATTAATCTCCATACGTGCTAGCCATCATAACACAGCCTGAGAGAAGGTCTCAAACAGGCTGATTAAAGCTGTCCCGTTATTGATGCTATGACATATGATATAATATACTATCCCTGGGAGGGATCGCATAGTGGCCTAGTGCGGGCGCCTGCTAAGCGCTTACCCCGAGAAATTGGGGTCGTGGGTTCGAATCCCACTCCCTCCGCCAGCGATAAGCTTGAAGTTATTCGGGTGGTAGTGGGGTGGTATGAAGG
>CAZMZA010000089.1:0-5713 GCA_964570635.1 uncultured Dehalococcoidales bacterium | reverse complement strand
CGTTAGTGAATTGCCCCAGAGAGGCCTCACCATCAATGAGAGCAACGGCCACGCAGAATTCCAGGCTGAACTTAGCCTCCAGGGCCGTTGCCGGATGGGAGTGAATCAGAACGCCGGGCAGTCCGGAGCTGGTGCGGCACTCAATCTCAGCTATATTGTCGGGGTCAATCAGAGCGTCTCTTTTTAGCTCTAAGGCGGCATCTATGGCCCAGTGAGTGTAAGCACAGGATGGATAAGGCTTGAAGGCAATGCCGGGGGAGACAATATAGTATTCTGTCCGGGTCCCTTGGCGGCTCCTGGCCACTCCGTGACCAGTTTCTCCAGCCAGAACCTCGCAAAAGCCGAGCGGGCCGTCTAGTATATCCCTGTCTGCCGTGAAGCCGGCTTGAGCCATTGTGGCGGCAACAACTCCGTTTCGAGCTGCGTTTCCAGCATGTAAGGGTTTGGTCATGGTGCCAAAGTTCTTCCTCAGTCCCCCGGCCAGCGAGCTAGCAATACCGAGAGCCATCCTCGTCTTCTCTTCACTCAAGTCTAGCATCTTGGCGGTGGCGGCGGCAGCGCCAAGACTGCCCAGGTTGGAGGTGGTATGCCATCCTGCATCGTAGTGTCGTTTGCCAAAGGCAACGGCAATTTTAGCCAGGACCTCAAAGCCGGTTATGTAGGAGAGCAGAATTTCCTTGCCCGATGCGTGGAATTTCTCGCCTGCCGCTAGTACCGCAGGCAAAATTACCACTGTTGGGTGATAAGGCGTTAAGTGCTCCGGGGTGAAATAGTCATCATAGTCCAGGGCATGTGCTTTGGTACCATTGACCCAAGCGGCCTGGTCAGCGGATGTTTTAAAACCTTCGCCGATGACCCCGGCCTCGGGTCTGCCGCTGCCCCTGACATACTCACTGGCTATCTTAACCGACTTTTCATCGCCTGCGGCCAGAGCGACCCCTAGGCAGTCAAGGATAGCCCTCTTGCCGGCATCTATCGCCGCCGGAGGCAGCTGCTCATATGATATGCCGTTAATAAACTCGGCTATTTCTTTAGTGAGCATACCCCTGCCTACCCTGTTCCCAGAACTTAACCCTATTTTAGGTAGTCCGGTGTTTACTTCTCCAGAAATGCCCCCCCGCAGACATACTCCGTGGTTACGACTGTAGTTCGGGCTTACGTCCTTATTTTATCAGAATACTGGGAAGCCACAAGGCAATTTGGGGGAATATGATAACCATGATTAAACCGATGGCTTGAAGTATCACAAAAGGCCAGACAGAGCGGATTATGTCCTCCATGGTTATTTCGGGAGGGACGGCTCCTTTTAGAAAGATTAAGGCCGGACCCATGGGTGGCGTTAAATATGCCATTTGCATATTCATGCAAAAGACGACTCCGAACCAAACCATATCAAAGCCTAGGGCACCCATGATTGGGAAGATAATCGGTCCCGCCAGCATGATAATAACAATCCAATCAAAAATCATCCCCATGAAGAATAAAAGGACTTGAACTAGCACGAAGACTCCCCACGGGCCTAGTGGCAATCCAGCTACTAGACCTTCTACAAAGCGGGCACCACCGGCAAGCGTGTAAATGCCGGCGAAAGCTGAGCCAGCCATTATTATCCACATAACCATGCAAGTGACCCTTGCAGTATCGTAAAGAGCGGAAGTAAGAGCTCGCCAGCTGAATTGACGGTTAATAACAGTACAGACTACAGCACCTAAACTTCCTACGCCGGCAGCCTCTGTAGGAGTGGCTATGCCAAGGAAAATTGACCCCAAGACGGAAGTTATAAGGAATGCGGGGAGTATTAAGGTCGTAGCGTAACTAAGTTTTTGCCTTAATGGAATCATACGCTCTTCTGCCGGTATTGCTGGAGCGAGGCTGGGCTGGATGAAAGCCCTAACGCCTATATAGATAATAAATAAGGTAGCAAGAACTAAGCCAGAGAAAACCCCTCCGGCGAATAGCTGCCCTACCGACTGTCCCGCCACTGACCCGTAAACAATAAATACCACGCTGGGAGGGATTAAAGTTCCCAGAGAGCCCCCGGCACAGATAGTGCCCAATATCAGTTTTTTATCATAATTGCGCGTGAGCATCGAGGGGAGGGTAATAAGCCCCAGGGTGACTACGGCTGCCCCGATTACCCCCACCATAGCTGCCATAATGGCGGCGATAATTATTGTCCCTATTGCCAGGCCACCCCTGAGACGTCCCATCCAGACATACATGGCCCGGTAGAGGTCATCAATTATGCCAGAACGCTGCAGCACGAGTGCCATGAAGATAAATAAAGGAATGGCGGCAAGGATATAATTGTTTTGTTGGTTGAAGACACGAAGGATAATAATTGATAGTCCCTCAGGTCCCATTACAATGAGGGTGAGAATTACCGCAATGCTGCCCAGGACGAAGCTGAAGGGGAGTCCGAGGGCAAGTAGTCCGAAAAGAAGGACCACTGCCAGTAGGGTGATAAGCTCGATACTCATTTTCTTATTACGATGCTCAGGTCACGTATAAATTTAGCCACCCCTTGAAGTAGTATGAGTAAAGCCCCTAGAGGTATGGCTATTTTAAGAAAGTAAATGGGCGGGTTCCAGGGTGTACCACTCGTCTCTGCCATCATTACCGATTTCGAAGCAAACCCTATCCCTTGCCACAACAGTACGCCGCAAAAGAGAAAGAAAAACAAAGAGGAAATTAAATCCAGAATCGCTCTAGTTCGTGGCGAGAAGCGCAGGTATACTATGTCAATCGATACATGTCCTTGAAGATAAAGAGTATAGGCACCCCCTACCAGATAAAGGATGCCCAAAAGTTGCACCACTGTTTCATGAGCCCAGATTGTGGGGGCGTTGAATGCGTATCTGGCTATGACTTCATATATTATTACAATGATGGTAGCCAGGAGCAGGAAACTGATAACCTCTCCCGACTTGCGGCTGATAACCTCAACAATGGATAGAAACCTGGTCATGCAACACATCAGGAGGGGGAAACATATATCCTATTTCCCCCTCCTTACTCCGCTTAGATTCGGCAATTCTAGTCTAGAATTCCGATGCGCCTCATGTAATCCTTCTGAGACGCGATTATCTCACCGGCTGCTGGGGACTTTTCTGCCCATTCATCCCAAACTTCAACGGCTAAGTCTCTAAACTTGGCTGCTTCCTCCTCAGGCAGTTCTACCCACTCATTACCGTATTCAATCATCGCTTCGATGGTCTCATTATCAAGAATAGTCGCCCATTCTACGAAATCTGCCGACAGCACCCGGATTTCACTTTCAACAATAGTCTTCAGGTCATCAGGCAGGCTCTGCCAGGCATCCATATTTATTGTTACCTCAACTGCAGATACCTGGTAGTAAGGCATTGGATACAGAATGTAGTTTGTTACCTCATGCCAGCCCATCGCCCAGTGTTCTGCTGGAGCGCCCCACTGTGCAGCATCAACCACACCCGTTTCTAATGCCAGGTAGACCTCACCCCCGGGGACAGTAACCACTGAAGCCCCGGCTTTGGTCAACAGGTCGGCCATCATGCCGGTGGGGGCCCTAATTTTCAAGCCTTCGAAATCCGCGAGGCTGCTTATCTTCTTCTTGGAATGCAGACTACCCGCTCTAACTGCGACCAGAGGAGTGTAATACAGATTGTACTTGGCGTAAAGGTCCCGGGCCAGCTCAATGCCACCACTGTGCCAGTACCAGCCCTCCTTTTGCCAGACCTCAGTATACGCCGTCGGGAGGTCAGATAAGGCGGCGAAGGCAGGGTCTTTGCCACTCCAGTATATTGGGTTGGCAAAGTACATCTCAAACAACCCGTCAGATACGGCATCAAACATTTCAAACGTGCCCACTATTGCGCCGGCTGGATGTACTGTTATATTGAGTCGTCCATTACTTGCCGCCCTGATCCTGTCGGCGAACCCCTCAACAACAGCAACATGCGGTTCTCCTGCGGGAAGTAGAATCTGCATGTCCCAGTCAAATGTCTCTTCCTCTGCCGTGGGTGTCGTTGGTGTCTCTGGTGCGGCACAGCCAGCCATAACTAAGCTGATTGCCAGTACAGTTGCGATACAAAACAGTAATATTCTGTTTCTCACTGGCGTCCCTCCTTTGTGTAATTCAGAATTGCGAATCTTCGCTGGGTAGTTTTTTACATGGCACCTCCTGGACTTAGATTTATTTGCCTTCTGGCTTTACGTATACGCCTTCTGCAATGAGCCTATCTATTACTTTGAGGTACCGGGTGTCCCTCTTATGGATTTCAGCGAAGCTCCTGGCTTGCCCCTTTCTCTTTGCGTACAGGTTCTTGGGATATATGGCCTCTTTATATATCTCGCGGTAGACCTCGGTTCGAAGTAGGGCGATAAAGTTACGGCTGGGGTCCATTCTTCTCCGCCTGAGGTGGTCCAGGCGAATGACAGCACTAGTCATTGATTCACCTGGATAGGGGCAGGAGGCAATTATCACCCCTTCGGGGTCTATAATCATGGAGTGTCCCGAAATCAAACCCTTGACATATTCCTTAGAATGCATCCAGCCATTTATTGGCGCTATCACGTAGGCCATATTGGCCTGGGCATTGGTGCGATTCTGGAGCTCCCACCACTCTCGAGGCGGAGAAATCATCGGTTCAGCGAAGCTAGGATGGATGATTATCTCGGCACCATTCAAAGCCAATGCCCGCCAGTTCTCTGGAAAGTGGCCGTCCATACAGATAATGGTACCAATCTTCCCGATAGCAGTCTCCGTCACCGGGAAGAAGGTCTGTAGAAGGGTTTTACCTTGGCCGAAAATCTCATAATAGCGGTCAAAAACATCATGGGGGCTGGTAGTCAACTCGAAATGGATAGCCGGCGTAAACTTATGGTACTTGTGGATAATTTTTCCTTCCGGGCTGATAATAAAATGACAGTTAAAGTAGAGATCCGGGAACTCGGGCATTAGTTCTAAGGCTACGCCGGAAATGTAAATCTCATTCTTAATAGCTACCTTAGCTAATTCCTCCGTCTCTTCTCCAGGAATCGTGATGGCGATATCTCTGACCCTCTTATCAACATCCTGAAGAAAAGACTCCCCCTGCAGGAAGAATTCAGGGAAGGACACCAGCTTAAGCGGTGCCCACTCTTCGTAATCAATTCCCTGCCCCGCGACCTTCGCCGAAGTACTTACTGATTTTGCTCCCGCCAGGATTTCCAAGCATCGCTGAAGATTCTTCCGTACCCCTTTCTTGTCTTCTGCCACAACCGTCTCTGGTTGAACAACTGCTGCTGTGTAAACATCGTATGTTTTCATAACTGTTTTTATGACCTCCCCGGTTGAAAGTATTCCCTGAGTGAGTCTGTTATGTCCCCATCTCGCACCTCGCCGGATTCTTAAGACTGCCTAGCCTCAGGCCTTCTTCAATGGCTTATTGATTGCTTCGGTGTGGCTTTCCGCTCTTCTGCTCTATCTTGCTTCTCGTCATCTTGTCGTCAGGTCCAGGAACGCGTACAGTCATCACCCCTGCCAGGCAAAAGTATCCCTTATTTATAATATCTGGCGGCGTAGTTTGTCAATACCTTCTGGTAAATCCTGCCCTGCCGCAAATCAAATTAAGGAGCCCTGGTTGCCCCGAAGGATTGACTGTTATAGTACTATGAGGGTAGCATATAAGGTTAGATAACTTCTCACTGGTTACGGGACGGAGTCTGCGCTTTTTCGTAGTCGATGTCATGG
>CAZMZA010000088.1:0-5722 GCA_964570635.1 uncultured Dehalococcoidales bacterium | reverse complement strand
GGTTTGCACCAATCCTGATTGCGGTTTTAACCTGAAAATCAGGAATGGTGACGTCTATATTAATGAACCCATTATGAGCGGGGCTCTTCATAACTCCCGCACCCGCTAGATATTCAGGGCTTATTTTGAGGCTTTGAATTAGGTATGATAAATGTGCTCCCTCAGACCGTCAAACTGAAGGAGACTATACTTGACTTTCTGTTCCCACAGTGGTGTGTAGGCTGTGGCAGAGAGGGCAATTTCCTCTGCGATTCCTGTCGTGACTCATTGCCCCGCATAGCACCACCAGTCTGCCCGAAGTGCGGTAAGCCTCAAGCCGGCGGCACTCTCTGCCCAAGCTGCGCTGACCAACAAGTAACAATAGACGGCGTTCGCTCACCATTTCGATTTGAAGGGGTGATACGCCAGGCAGTGCACCAGCTAAAATACAAAAACCTGAGAGCTCTAGCCGTACCCCTGGCCAGACTGCTAGCAGACTACCTCATCACTAACCCTCTACCCGGAGAGGTTTTGGTGCCGGTACCACTGCACCAGAAACGCCTAAGAGAACGCGGGTACAATCAGTCCAGCTTGCTGGTCAGGGAACTGGGCAGGCTTACCGGGCTGCCCGTAATAGATGACTGCCTCATTCGAAAGCGGTATGCCCCTCCCCAGACCAGAACCGCGACTGTAGAGGAACGGCAAAGCAACGTAGTCGATACCTTTGCCTGCCGCAACAACAGGCTGGAGGGCAAGCAGGCACTGCTGGTGGATGATGTCTCCACGTCCGGAGCTACCCTGGACGCCTGCGCCACAGCACTAAAGGCGTCTGGAGCCATCACCGTCTGGGGACTGGTCCTGGCCAGAGAGGTCTGAAGTGCTCAGCCGAGATAGGCTTGCCAACCACCTGAGGTGGGGGGCAAAAGATAGACTGGATATAACACTACATGTAGGAGTGCGAACAGATGGAGCTACAGATAACAGCCAAGAATATGGACCTACTACCGGCAGCACGCAGTTATATTGAACGCAAGCTGGGCAAGCTCAGTCGCCATCTGCCCAATATTACGGAAGCCAGGGTAGAAGTATCTGAAGAAAGCACCAAGTCCAGAAAGCACCACTTCGCTACCCAGGTAACCATAAACAGTAATGGCACCCTGCTCCGCGGCGAAGAGAGGGGAGAAGACGTATACACCGCTATTGACCGGGTAGAAGCGGTTATGAATCGGCAAATCGAGCGCTTCAAAGGGAAGCGGTATAATAAGGGCCGGGGCACCTCACTTGCCCGGCCCAAACCCAACCGGCCAATAGAGACGGCAGAACCTGCCGAAAAAGTAACCAAAGTCAAGCGGTTTATTATTAAGCCAATGTCAGTGGCGGAAGCCGCAGACCAGATGGAACTACTAGCGCATGATTTCTTCCTGTTTCAAAACGCTGATACCGAAGAACTCAACCTGCTGTACCGGCGCCGGGATGGCAACTACGGCCTGATTGAGCCCGAACTGCCGGGCAAGTAAACAATATCCCTGGATATTGCTTCCCCCGGCTGCTATGGTATAATAAAGAAAATGCGTAGATTCTTATTCTTATCTCTGGCTCTGGTCTGCCTGTTAGGCCTGGTAGCCATATTCGTTGTCGATGGCTATATGGGTATCTACGATACCATCCGGACAACCGCCGGGGAGTTCGAGCAGGTAATAGAGCCTGACTCCTGGTCCCGCTACTATTACCAGCCCTCGGTTGATGCGATCTGGGACTCAAAGGTCTTCTTCGTCTATGAAATAGACAACCGCCGGCTTTCTGCCTATGCCACCACCATTCAGGCTTCACTATGGCAAGAGAACGAAAAGATAATGGATTTGCTGACGGCGGAGAAGGCGATAAAGCCGTTTGATGAGGCAACAGTGGAATGGACTGTAGACCCGGAGGAACTGGAGTCACGCGGCTTCACTGAAGGACAATATACCGTTAAGATAGAACGAGAGGGGGCAGAGCGGAAAATAGTGGTATCTTACTATATTCCTACGTCGCCACAGTACCCCACGAATGTACCGCCACCCCGGCCAGTAGAATGATAATGGGGCTAAGCAGTTGAGAACTTATATACTATATGGCTTCGGCATCGTGTCCTGCATCGCCGGCATGGGCTATCTTGCCGCAGAGTATGTTCAACATCTCTCTGAGCCGGGGAAACTGGCTTGCCTCCTCTTGGTGGTGGGGTTTTTGGGCTTCCTCGGTAAATACTTTGAGGAGTTGGGCTGGTAATGTTAATCGCTATCGCTGTACTCCTATCGCTGACCTTCGTCGGCTTTTTAATCTGGTGGGGAGTCAGGAAAAAGCCGATCAAGGCTCACGTACTAATGTATTTGCTTGCCACCCTGGCTGGCATATTCACCCTCGCCTTCTTCCTTACCATGGATATAGAAACAATAGTCAAGGTGGTGACTACCATAATCCTGGGTGCCGTCTTAATATTCCTGGCCGCCTGGCTACAGCGGCGAAGGCAAGAAGGACGGCCCTGACCCCTTCCCGCAGAGCGCTGCCCCCTTTGAACTCTATCCTTACCACCCGGAATGCTACCATGACCGAAGAGCTGAGCTACGTTACTTTTGCTACCAATGCGGGCTGGATGGGAATACTGGGCTCAGCGAAGGGGCTGCTGCGCACCGCCTTACCTCAGCCTTCGGCTGAGGAAGCACGCCGGCTTCTGGGCGACAGAGTAAGCCATGCCGCCTGGTCTCCGCACCGTTTCCAGGACTTGATACTAAGGCTCGTGACCTATATGACCGGTCAAAAAGTGACCTTTCCCGAGGAGCTTGATCTATCCGCAGCCACCGCCTTTGAGCGCCGGGTATGGGCGGTAACCAGACTCATACCCTATGGTGAGACCAGGAGCTACGCCTGGGTGGCAGAGCAGATTAAGCAACCGGGAGCAGCCCGGGCAGCAGGGCAGGCTCTAGCCAGAAATCCGCTGCCCATTATCATCCCGTGCCACCGGGTAGTTGCCAGCGATGGGGAACTTGGCGGCTACAGTGAGGGAGTGGAGATGAAGGGCTATCTTCTTTCCCTCGAAGCTTCGCCCCCCCAAGGGTTAAAGGTAACCCACTGAGCTGCTACTTTATGTCAACCGTGAATACCTTCTGCTCCAGAAACTCTTCTTCCCACGAGCGCTTATAGACCATCGTTATCTCAGTTTCACCCGTCTTTAGCGCCTCGAACCGGAAATACTCAACACCGCCAGCGCCAACCATACCCTCCTCTGCCTCCTTACCCGGCTCATATGTGCTTTCCACCAGCCGGAGCATGGTTTCATCGTGGCTTTCCTGCCAGCTATAGCCGGTGGTAGGATTAGAATCGAGAGCAATAACAAATTCCTGGTTAACGTCGATGCTTACCACCTGCCCCGGGTCAGTGTAGGTCTTAACGCCGCTGACACATCCAGCCACCAGAAAGACAGCCATCACTGCCACCGCAACCAGCACCAGAAGCTTTTTCATCGATTCCCTCCTTATATATCAGCTCGTCTCTTGCATTAACAACGAAAATAACGGGCAAAGGTTAGGACAAACCCTTGTCTTTCTCCGCCCAGGGGAGGATGGGATTAGATACTTTACGCCTGGACATCCTCCGTTTAGCCGCGGGTGCCCCGGCTGCTTTCAGGTTTAAGAAATCCAGTTCGTATTTCTCGATTAGTCCCTCACCGGCGAAGCTAAAGAATCTGTTATCTCCAATTATTATATGGTCCAACACCTTGATTTGCATGGTACTCCCGGCATAGACCAGGTCTCTGGTTACCTCTTTATCATTCCGGCTGGGCTCGGGATTACCCGACGGATGATTATGAACGAAAATCAGCGAGGTGGCGTTATGCTTAATGGCACTCTCCATAATCTCACGCGGGGAAACAAAGCTGCTATTTACCGTCCCCTGGAAGATGTCGGCTATTTCAATAATCTGGTTCTGGCTATTCAGATAAATGACCTTGAACAGCTCCTTCTTGAGGTCTCTCATTGAGTGGTAGAGATAGTCAAATACCTCCTGAGCCGACTGGAAAATGGGCTTATCAATAACCTTCTCTTTGAGAAACTCCCGGCCTACTTCCTGCACCAGCCTGATGCCAAAGGCATTGTGAGAACCAATGCCATCGATTTGCTGCAGCTCCTCAGGAGGGGCTTCCAGAACACCCCTGAGGGTCTTGAATCTCTTAATGGCTTCCTTCGCCGCCGCCTTGCAGTCCTTACGCGGTGAGCCCAGGGTCAGGAGCAGTTCGACGATTTCATAATCGTGGAAACCAGCCAGCCCGGACCTGATGAACCGTTCCCGCAGTCTTTTCCGATGCCCTTGTGAGCTATCACCTGAAGCCATTTTGGGCCCTCCCGGCAAAGCATTACGGCATCAAGGAGAAGGGGTTACCTGAAGACAGGCTTTACCCCTATTCAACCATGCTTCACGCACCTTCAGGCACCTCTAATTTTATCCCGCTTTCCCCGACCACTACTGCCAGCCGCTGATGGAGCTCGGGGCAATAGTTGGTGCGTATATCGGACAGCTTGAGGTTAACCACCCTCACCCCGTTAACTATGCACAGGCTCACCTCATCCTGCCCCGGAAACTCTCTCAGGGTGTCAACCAGGCTTTGCAGGGCAGTCACGTCTCTGACCTCATCGCTGGTCTGACTGAGACTGATGACCAGTCGGCGACTTGGCACCGCCGTGTCCGCCGCTGGTGCTTCCACAGGCTGAGAGGTATCCACGTCTTCACCTGGAGCTGTCTCCGGTTCATAGTAACGCACACTGTCACAGCTTAACTGTGGACGGTCATCCCTCAGCCTGACCCTGCCCTCAACCAGTAGAATACTCCCTTCCTGCCACACGTCCCCGTAACTGGCATAGACCTTGGGCCAGACCATGACCTCAATGCTGCCGTCAAGGTCTTCCAGAACAGCCCTGACAAAGGGTTGACGGTCTTTGGTAAACAGGTGATGAACCGAGGCTACCATCCCGGCTACGACAACGGTCTGCCCCACCAGTTGAGCATCAATCTGACCGCACAGAGTGGTATGCTCTGCGGTCTTACTGTTGACAAAAAAGCTGAACGGGTGCTCGGAGAGGTATACCCCCATCAGCTCCTTCTCCCAGCCCAGCCTCTCTCTAACGGGTACTTCATCATTTTGCAGGTCAAGACTCGGCATGGGAACCGGCATCTCCTGCCCCCACAGGTCGAACATAGTGGCTTGTCCCGTCTCCCGTAAATGCTGCTCCCGTTGAGCCAGGGACAGGATACGATTTACATTCTGGAGCAGGCTACCACGGCTGCCCAGCGAGTCCAGAGCACCGGCTTTAATCAGGCTTTCCAGTACCCGCCGGTTCACGCCCCGCAGGTCACAGCGGCGGCACAGGTCTTCAATAGATTTGAACCCGTCCCCCTTATTTCGCTCGGCAATAATGGGCTCCACGGCTCCAGGCCCCACGTTCTTGATGGCGGTTAACCCGAAGCGTATGGCTGGAGCGCCGCTTTCACTGTCCTTCTCGATAGAAAAGCTGACCCCGCTGTGGTTTATGTCGGGCGGCAGCACCGTAATACCCAGGCGCCGACACTCAGCGACGGCGCTGGCCACCTTTTCTGACTGGTCGGCATTGGTAATCAGCAAAGCCGTCATATACTCTGCCGAGTAGTTCGCTTTGAGATAGGCAGTCTGGTAGGCAATAAGGGCGTAGCTCACACTGTGAGCCTTATTGAAGGC
>CAZMZA010000087.1:0-5788 GCA_964570635.1 uncultured Dehalococcoidales bacterium | reverse complement strand
ATACTTCTTCCAGGCCATTAACGCCGATTATGTCGATGAGCTTCTTATCCGGGGTGTGGACAAGAGGGGAGAGATAAAGGAGCACCCGACCGCCCTAGCTGCTGCCTTCGACTTGGGCCAGCGGTTGGCCCAGAAGTAGAAAACCAGACCAGAAAAGCTGCGCCAGCATGGCAGGTTGTTGACAACCATTCCCTTCTATGATACTCTTGGTATAGAACGATTGTATCAAGAGGAGGAAAATGGTTCGGCTTCCCAAGACTCGGTCGCGCATCCTGAGCTTTGTCCGTACTTTCCTTCAAGAAAGAGGGTACGCTCCTACCGTGAGGGACATTGTCAAGGGATGCGCTATTAGTACTTCCTCTGTGGTCCAGTATCACCTGGATATACTGGAGAGGGAAGGCTATATCCGTCGTGACCCGCAGGTGTTCCGCAGTATACGCCTTGTTGAACAAGAGCCGCTGGCAGCATCGCAAGTGCCGTTGCTGGGAACCATAGCTGCCGGGGAACCGCTACCGGTACCTACCCCGGATACCTGGACGACTCCCCCTGAGGAGACAGTGCAATTGACTGAAGAACTGATACGAGGTAGGGAAGGCATCTACGCCCTCAGGGTAAAGGGGACTTCAATGATTGACGCTCTTATTGACGATGGTGACATCGTGTTGATGCAACAGGTAGAGGCTGTCGCTGATGGCGATATGGCCGCAGTGTGGCTGAGGAAGGAGCAGGAAGTCACCCTCAAGCAGGTTTACCGGGAGCGGGACCGTATCCGCCTTCAGCCGGCCAACCGGCAGATGAAGCCGCTATATCAAGACCCGGATAATGTGGAGATTCAGGGGCGGGTCGTGGGCATCATCAGGCGGGTAGGCAGCTAGACCGTTTCAACTGGAAGTCCACCTCACTAGTTGACATAAAGATGAAGTAGCGCACCTTCCTTTCTTGACAATATTTAAGCAAGGTGATACATTAATAGACGGTGTTCATGAAGCGCCCGGGGGAGGTTAGCTTCCTGATAGACTACCAAAGAAGACAGAAGGAGGAATGAATGCCAGGACCAGAAGATAAAGTTAGTTATCCACCACGACCGAAAATTACTGGGGAAGAACTAAACAAGACCGCACCTAAGACCAGAAGAGACCATTACAAAGGGATTCAAGCACCGCCAGTGCCGCGTCTAGAGAAATCGCAGGCCCTTAAGGCGATTGAGTCCGGCTTCAAAGAGAAAGAAGACCCTTCTCGATATGTAATGAGCCCGCCGAGGGAATTACCTTACAGGTTACTCCCGCTAAGCACCAAATTCGTGAGCTGCAATACCCGGCACCTGAAGGAGATTGGTACCTTCAGGACACTCGCTCCAGAGCTCTTTGGTGAAGCCGGTTACAAGATGGTAGATGACGCCTACGCCAGCTTTGCTTATTCAGAGTTTACGGCAGCTCAGGCGAGGGGACAGCTCAAGAATGCCCCCAAATGCACCGCTAGGGAAATCGGTACCTTTATAGCTACCGTTTATGACATCCAGAACTTCCCCATCGTGATTGCCGAAGCCACCGACGAAAGGGTAAGGATCCAGCTTTACAAGGGCCTACCTGTCTATTGTCCCTATGATGTGCGTCGAGGCGATTACCGGCTCTGCGCGGCGACTGCTGCTTACGAGAGGGAATTGACCAAACTGTGCAATCCCAAGCTAAGAGCCTACCTATCCCGAACCAAGGCAATCGGTGACGACTGCTGCGAGTTGACTATCGAGCCTGACCCGAAAGCAAAATAAGCGTAAGCAAAGCCATACCAACCTCCCCCGGGAAGGGTAAGAAGCTTTATGGCTCACCTTTTCTTGATATTAGCCTACTTCAGGCGGACAGGTGTCTATCCCACCTCTGGGTCCCAGTCGATGGTTAGTTCACAACAATAGTCGCCGTAAATCTTTCCCTTAGTGCGACGAGCCCTGAGTTTGGGGTTCATCAGTTTAACAAGTCCCCTCTCAAAAGCGGTCTCAGCAACACACATATTCCAGTCACCCTTACGGGTAAGATAGTAACAGGTTTCAGGAAGACCGTGAAAGTGCTGTATCTTGACGCTCTTATCAGATGCATCGACAATTGAGAGGACTCCCCGACCAGCCACGTCATAGAGGAAACAGATATACTCGGCTGCCTCTAGTGGCCCCATCTCGTTCGGTGCCTTTATCAGGCCCCTGGCTCTGCCGATTTCATATTCCGGATAGGCAAAACTGGCATAGCCCTGCTCAATTAACCGGTAGCCCTCGTCATTAAAGAGCTCGGCAATCATGGTCCTTAGGCAGCCGGCTTCTGCGGCCAGTTTTTTGGAGCAAAGGCTGTGTTTGGTTTCCCAGGGCAGTATTCGGTACCGAACCGGGGCGGCCCATAGTGCCTCGTTCTGAGGCTTACCTTCTACCACCCACTTATAGGTCTCGGAATGCTCCAGCTCCGGTCTAACTGTAGGAGGTCTCTTTGATATTACCGTGGCGGGAGGGTTAGTGCCATCGTCATACTCAACTGTCAGCTCACAGCAATAGTCACCGCAGTTCTTGGACTTGGTAACCCGGGTCCTGAGCTTCGGATTGACCATCCTGGTAAGCTCCCTCTCCCATCCACCCGTGTTGCAGCAGAAGCACCAGTCGCCCCTGCGAGTGCCATAGGGACAGACCTCAGGTTCGCCCACGAACAGCTGTATTCTTACCCTCTCGTCAGAGGCTTCCGTAATCACAATGGGAAACCAGGCTTCAACATCGTAGTTGGTCAGCAAGTAGCCAGCAAGCTGTCTTGGCCCCATCTTTTCTGGTTCTTTTATTAGCCCGGCAGCCCTGCCTCTGTTATACTCACCTTCGGCAAAGCTGGCGTAGACAGAATCCATTATCTGAATCCCTTTTTCACCATAGACTTCCGGCAGTAGAGTCCTGAATATGCCGCATTCCAGCGCCATTCGTCTTGAGCAGCTCCGGTGCTTCTCCTCGGCGGGCAATACTCTCCAGGTAACCTTATCCTGATACCATCGCCGATAATCTACAGGCTTGCCCTGGAACATCCACTTGTAACCTTCCGAGTGCTCCAGCTCCGGTCGTACCAGTACCGGCCTGTCTTCGTTTGGTCGGTTGTCTTCCCTCGGTCCCCACGGCGGCGGGACACCGAATGCCTCGAGTCTCTTTTCTTCCTTTTTGTTCATTACAGATTTCTCCTTTTTCTAAGGTCTCTGAGAACTTTTGCTGCCACCGACTTCCTGTCAGTTAAGCCTGCGCCTGACCAGGCTCAGCCTGTCATGCGCTCGCTGGTTTAATGCTCTTTGCTACCTTTTCCACTACCTGCAGAGCACCATAAGCAGAGCCAGTACTACCCGTGTAGCCAAAAGCCATACAACCGTCGCCAACATTATACAGGTTCTTCACCGGTGTATCGTATGGCATCTCGGAGCCAACCTGTGCATGCATCTCACCGACTTCATCGGTGATATCCATCGCCTCCATATACAGGATTCTTTGATGCTTCTCCCATCCCGGGAACTGTTCGTCCATCTCAACTAGTGCCTGCTTGCGCTCTTCCTCCTTGTTCATGGGCAGGAAAGAGGTCAGCGGGTGAAATTGTACATAGGTGAAGTATTGTCCCGGAGGGTTCAGTTCGGTGGCGATAGAGCCCATAGGCACCACAGCGTGCATCCTGAGGGCGCCGCTGACCATGAGAATGGCTGGCTCTCCGCTCTCTGGCCACAGGGGCCTATTGCCCCCAACGTAACACACCAGAACCGGGTGGGGTTTGACCCTGAGCCGCATCATCCTCATATAGTCCTCATCAAAGTTGTCCTGCCCCGCCAGCTCTACCGTCTTTCTCGGACCAGCATTGCTGATTACCACCTGGCCGCCCACTTCAAGCTCTTTGCCTTCCTTTTCTACCACTACGCCTCTGGCCCTTCCCCCTTCGACCACAATTCGCTTGGCCGGGCAGTTATTCCAGACATCACCGCCACGTTCCTTTACTACTTTGACCAGCTTCTGCATCTCAATCTCGTTACCATAACGAGCTACACCTACATCACGGCTACCACCCATCTTCACAAACCAGCCGAACATCTGCCGGGCGGTTAATTCATAGGTGTGACCGCCCAGCATGCTGCAGGCCATGGCATCGAATATGCTGTGGGCCATCTCGTTGTCGGTGTACTGGAGGAGCCAGTCACGGAAGGTCATGGCTTGTTTTTCCGATTCACCGATGCTCTTGCGGAAGGCACCCATTATCTTTTCGCTGGCGGCAGCCTTCATCAGTCCCCCCGCCAGCTTCACCCGGTCAACCTCCAGCTTGTTGATAATATCGAGCATTACGGTGACCGACCCTTTGTCAGGCATCACATAGTCCTTGCCACCAATCCTGTAGGACAGCGGGGGCACGGGCACGAGGTCGACATCTACCCCCGCCTGTTTGAAAATCTCGTCGCCAGGCCCGCCCCTGTGTATTGTCATGGCACCAGTGGGCAGCCTAAAGCCTTCGACCTCATTGGTGGAATACCGACCACCAGTGCGACTTCGCTTCTCCACTACCAGGACCTTGTAGCCACGGTAGGCCAGCACAGCCCCGGCGCCCAGCCCACCTATGCCCGAACCAATAGCAATTACATCGTATTTCCCTTCTGTCATATTCCCTCCTTTTTGTTTTTATCTGAACAGAAGATTAGGCTTTTCCGGGTTTAACATTCTTCCTTATTATATCGACTGTTCGGCGGGCGCTATCAACGGCGCCGGTAGTTCCCACCAAGCCGACAGGTAGCATCGGGTCGCCTACGTTGTAGAGATTCTTCACCGAGGTCTCAACAGGCATACCATAGCTGGGCCAGGCGTGCACTGCGGTAAACTCATCATCAATGTTGCGCGGGCTCATTTTTAGGATTCTCCCGTGCTTCTCAAATAGCGGGAGCTGCTCCTGCAAATCCAGCATTACCAGTCTCTGCTCTTCCTCAGCATCCATACGGACCATAAAGGTCGGTGGGCTGGCAAAGGCAAAAAGCATGTGCTGTCCCGGTGGTGTTTGGTCAGGCACAATGTTGCTTATAGGGACAATGCTGGTGACCCGCCGGGTTCCGACGAGCATCAGAATGGCCGACTCTCCACCCTCTGGCCACAGGGGTCTGTCGCTGGCAACCAGAGTTAGAGTAATAGGTTGTGGCCTGTGCCTCAGCCTCATCATTCGCAGGTAGTCCTCGCTGAAGTTTTCCACCCCGGCCAGCACTACCGTCCTTTTGGGGATAGTGTTGCTAATCACCACCTGGCTGCCTATTTCAAGCTCTTTGCCCTCTTTTTCCACCACTATCCCTCTGGCTCTCCCTCCTTCAACCACAATTCGCTTGGCCGGGCAGTTAGTCCAGACATCACTGTTGTGAGCCCTTATCACCTTGGCCAGCTTCTCCATCTCGACCAGGTGACCGTGGGGAGGGTAGCCTACATCGCGGGCACCACCCATCTTGACAAACCAGTCAAATACGGCCCTGGCTGGCATTTCATAGGAATGACCCCCGGCAACGGTGGTGGTAATGGCGTCAAAGAAGCTGTGGGTTAGCTCACTATCAGTGTATTGGATGAGCCAGTCGCGGAAGGTCAAGGTCTGTTTTTCTGACTCGGCGGTACCCTTTCGGAAGGCGCCCATTATCTTTTCACTGGCTATTGCCTTGGCAAAGCCACCCGCCAGCTTCACCCGGTCAACCTCCAGCTTGCCCATAATATCAAGCGCCACGGTGACTGACCCTTTGGCTGGCATTTGGTAGTCTTTGCCCCCAATCCTCCAGAAAAGCG
>CAZMZA010000086.1:0-5844 GCA_964570635.1 uncultured Dehalococcoidales bacterium | reverse complement strand
GTGGTGAGCCGCGCCCCCTGAAGCAGCGGGCGGGTCTCGGTAGTCAGGACCTTTATCCTTTTGCCCTGCTCCTTGGCCTTCAGGATTACCCCCAGGGCGGTGCCGTAGCCAGCGGTGGCCAGCGCTCCGGTATTGCAGTGGGTCAGGATGGTAAAGCCGTCCCCGATTAGTTCGGCACCAAGCTGGCTTAGTTTTTCGGTAGCTTCGGTCTCCTCAGCCTGTATCTTGACGGCTTCATCAACCAGTGCCTTTTTGGTTCGTTCTACGTCCCTGCCGGTAGCGGCCACCTTCTGCATTCGGTCGATAGCCCAGAACAGGTTTCTGGCCGTGGGTCTGGTGGCGGCGATGGTACCGGTTACTTCCCGGAATCTTTCCAGGAACTCCTCCCAAGACTCAGTTTCGATTTTAAGGGCACCAAGAGCCACGGCATATGCGGTTACTATACCGATGGCTGGTGCCCCCCTTATTTTCAATTCTACGATGGCTGAGGCTAGGCTGTAGTGGTCGCTGAGCTCCAGATAGACCTCTTCCTGCGGAAGTCGGCTCTGGTCAAGGATTCTCACTCTATCACCGAGCCATTCAATCACTTTTATCGGCATCTATCGCCTCCCCTAAATTGGTAGCACCTATTTTCGCTTAATCAGCCTGGGGATGAACATGGGCACACTCCTCTTGTAGTTGAGGTATTGCTCACCGAATTTCTTCTCCATTTCCTTTTCCTCGACAGTCTTGAGATAGATAAAATTGAGCAGAATAAAAAGCGGGGTAAAGATGAGAGTCAAAGAGAAGGAGTTGAGCAGTATACCCAGTCCGATTAGCATTATTGACCAGCCGAGTATCATGGGATTTCTCATTCGGGAGTAGAGCCCTGTAGTTACCAGCTCCTGCGGGGGGTTGAGGGGGACCGGGGTACCTCTGGCTTTAAAGAAACTGTAGACTGTCCAGGGAAGCAGGGTAGCTCCGATTACCAGCAATGGCACAGATACAAATATATTGGTGGGTGTTGGCAGGCGCAGGTTTGGTGGCAGGCACCCATCTACCCATATTGCAATAAAAACGAATAGCACGCTCAAGCCAAACCAGAAAGTTATGCCTACCGGTGTCAGTATGACTCTTAACTTCTTCCTGGTGGTGGCTATTCGGTAGATGGTGTCAGCCCATTTATCAGCCAGACTCATAGTTCTCCCTGTTAATGTAGCCTGCCTTGACCTGGCCGTCAAGGGATGCGGCGACGCCCTAAGGCGATCAAAGCTATCACCAGCGCTAAGGCCAGAGCGCTTGAGGTCAAGGCTAGGCCCGACTCTACTCCTACTCTTTCTCCCGTCCAGCCTATTAGTGGCGCCCCGATGGCAACGCCGGCGGTAAGCAGGCCGTGAAAAACCCCGGTGGCTGTGCCGCGCTCCTCAGGGACCGTGTGGTCGGCAACAAGGGCAGAAATCGACGGAAACAGTAGTCCATAGGCTGCTCCGTATAATGCCATAGCTGCTGCCAGCATTGGAAAGGTTACCACCGAGGGCAGTATGACCAGGGAAGCTACACCTAGGCTCAAGCCGAGGACGGTTGGTAGCAACCGTCCTGCCCTGTCGGAGAAAGCCCCGCTCGGTATCTGGATAATGATGAACGTGATGGCGAAGGTGGTCAGTAACATACCAACGTGGAACGCCTCCATTTCGAGACTTCCCACGTACAGTGGTAGCAGGGTGACCACACCGCCAAAGCTAAAATACTGGGCAAATATGCAACAGTAGGCAACGATGAGTCCCCTTCTCCTCAGCAGGTCTTTTACCCTGGTGAAGGCCGGGGTGGGCAGGGTTTTGATTGTCTTGTTGTATTTTGGCACGGCTTTAGGTAATAATGTGCTTACGGCGGCACCAATCAGTAACATTGCCATTCCGAACAGGAAAAGAGCCTGGTAACCCAGACGGGAGGTAATTACTCCGCTTAGTCCGTAACCGACCAGGGTGGCTGTGGCCAGGGCTATGCCGTAGATGCCCATCACCCTGCCTTTTTCTTTTCTGCCGGAGTAATCTGCGGTAGCGGACATGGTGGCTGGACCAACCAGAGCGCCGCTCGTCCCGTGGATGGCTCGCACCAGTGCTAGGTGGATTGGCAATCGGCAGACCGAATAGAGGAACATGCTTACGGCATCGCCGATTAGGCCGGCAATTAGGGGGAGCTTGTAGCCTACCCTGTCGATTAAACGACCAAAGAAGATATTGGCCGGAGTATTGGTTATTGAGTATAGCCCAATGATAAGCCCGATAATACCGGGACTGGCACGGAGTTCTGAGGCATAAAGAGCGATGACCGGCAACAGCAGATGGGTGTCCAGAAAGCCGATAAAGGTGACCACAGAAATAATCGGTAGCGTCGCCCTGCCTCTAGGTTGCTTTATTGGCTCGTCCATGTTACACCAGAAATACACAGTACACTAAAGCAATATCCTTGTTCAACTTGTCTTGGCTTGATATAATTGAGGCATATATTTGGATTGGCAGTAAATGGCTGAAACCGGGAGAAAGAAGCCGAGTCTTGGTCTTTCCGCTTTGCCCTATCGCCGAATAGTGGCCAAGCTCGGTACCAGTTTGCTCACTGGCGGTAGCGACCACCTGAACGAGGAACTATTGTCGAGCTTGGTTGCCCAGGTGGCAGGGCTCCACAAGCAGGGTCTGGAGATGCTCATGGTTTCCTCGGGGGCCATAGCCCTGGGCAGGCATAGAATGGGAATGACCAAGAGGTTAAGAGGTATTCCTTTCAAGCAGGTAATGGCCTCGGTGGGGCAAATCCGGCTGATGCAAGTTTATGAGCGACTGTTTGGCCAACAGGATATCACGGTAGCTCAGGCTTTGCTTAGTAAGGGTGACCTTTCTGACCGGGCGGGTTATCTTAACGCCCGTAACACCCTTCTGGCTTTGCTTGAGCTTCAGGTGGTGTGTATCGTTAATGAGAACGATGTGGTGGCTGTGGATGAGATTCAGGAGGCCAAGTTTGGTGATAATGACAATCTGTCGGCTATGGTAGCCAATCTGGTTGATGCCGACTTGCTGCTGCTGCTCACTGATACTGGCGGGCTGTACACCGCTGACCCGCATCGCCGCCCCGATGCCCGTCTCATCTCACGTGTGGAGAGGATAGACTCGGAGATTGAGCGTCTGGCGACTGATACCCCCAGCGGTGTGAGTACCGGGGGCATGGTCACCAAAATAGAGGCAGCCAAGCTGGCTACCGCCTCCGGGGTAAACGTGGTCATTGCCGATGGCCGGGAGAAGGATATCGTTCTGCGCGTGGTCGCTGGTGAGGCGGTGGGCACCCACTTCCTGCCAGCCAGCAGCAAGCTGGAGAGCCGCAAACGGTGGATGCTTAGCGGTCTTTCCACCAGGGGTAAGCTGATAGTGGACTCCGGGGCCGCCCTGGCGCTCAAAAAGCACAAGCGGAGCCTGCTGGCGGCCGGAATCAGGCAGGTGGAGGGCGATTTCCAGCGGGGTGACATCGTCAATATCTATGATAATGAGGGGGCTCGGTTGGGTTGTGGTATAACTAACTATGGCTCAGCCGATATTGCTACTATTAAGGGGGCGCACTCCGGAGCCATCGTCACTCTGCTTGGTTATGACTATGGCTCGGAGGTGGTGCACCGTAATAACCTGGTAGTGCTGTGAAATAATGCTACGTGGCGAGAAAGGGGTAAACCGAACATGCTGATTAGTGGCACAGGTAGACTCTACAATCTGGTCGATGAAGGGCTTATCACCACGGTTGACTACCGGCTCTATCTTGAGTTATCGGCGGATGGGCGTTTGGATAAGTGGTCGGGTGAGTTAGTCCTCTCTGATAGCAGACGCATTCATGACGGGTCTAGCTATATAATCGAGCTAGACGATGAGCGCAAGGGCAGGTGCACACTAAGAAAGAAGGTTAACAAGGCAACCGTGGGTGTTCCCCCTCGCTACTTCTATCACGTTGTCGGTAGTGGATCGCTTACATAGTGTGTTAAGCAGGGTTGAATACGAGACGAAATGCCTCGGCAGATTCCTTCGGGTGGCTAATATGAAATAGAGTCAAAGAGGGGGCTAATTCCGGATATCAAGGAGTAAATATATGGAGTCAGGTGTGGAGGAACTGGAAGTAAAGGGTAGAGCGGCTAAGGCGGCTTCTCACCGCATGGCTTACCTTTCCACCGAGGTCAAGAATAAAGCTTTACATAATATCTCTGACTACCTGCTGACCAGGAAGGACGGGCTCCTGGCGGCCAATCAGATTGACTACCGGGAAGGCGAGGCGTCGGGCATGAGCGCGGTTATGCTCGACCGGCTGATGCTCTCCCCTGAGCGTCTTGAGGCTATTGCCCAGGATGTGCTGGCGGTGGCTGCCCTCCCCGACCCGGTGGGAGAGGTCTTCGATATGCGTACCCTGCCCAACGGGTTAAAGATAAGCAAGAAACGGGTGCCACTGGGGGTAATCGGTACCATTTATGAGAGCCGACCTAATGTTACCATAGACATCTCCGCCCTCTGCCTGAAGTCGGGCAATGCTATTATCCTGCGGGGTGGCAAGGAGGCAATTCACTCCAACAGTGCCTTGGCCAGGGTGGTTCAGGAAGCCTGTCAGAAAGTCGGGGTACCTGATGGAGCGGTACAGTTTATCGAGAATACTGACCGCACTCTGGTAAATCATATGCTCAAGATGGGGGACGTTATTGACCTGCTTGTTCCCCGGGGCGGGGCCGGGCTGATAAAGTTTGTCTCGGAAAACGCCGCCATGCCGGTTGTGGCTGGTGGGGTTGGTGTCTGCCATACCTACGTGGACAAGAGTGCCGATGTAGCTAAAGCGGTGGCTATAGCCTATAACGCCAAGGTGCAGCGCCCCACGGTCTGTAATGCCCTGGACACCCTGCTGGTCCACGCTGATGTTGCTCAGGAATGCCTGCCCAGAGTGGCTGCCGAGTGGGCCAAGGCCGGGGTAGAGATGCACTGCGATGAACGGGCTCTGTCCATTCTCAAGTCAGAGCCTTCTCTGAAGCTGGTCTCAGCTACGGATGAGGACTGGGGCAAGGAGTTTTTATCGCTGGTGGCCGCGGTCAAAGTGGTGGATTCTCTGGACGAGGCACTGGGGCATATTGAGCGCTACGGCTCGGGACATTCTGAGGCTATTATTACCGAGGACGACGATTCAGCCATGCGCTTTCTCAACGAGGTCGATGCGGCCTGTGTCTATGCTAATGCCAGCACGCGGTTTACCGATGGTGGTCAGTTTGGCTTGGGTGCTGAGGTGGGTATCAGTACCCAGAAAATGCACGCCCGGGGTCCGCTGGGCCTGAGGGAGCTGACTACCTACAAGTGGATAATCATCGGCAGTGGTCAGGTGCGAGCCTAGACGCCTTACTTCAGTGCTTCCAGGGCGGCCTGCTGGGCCTGAAACAGCTGCTCGATACCCTTTTGGGCTAGGGAGAGCAGGGAATCGATGGTCTCCTTGGAAAAGGGCTTGGCTTCAGCCGTACCCTGAACCTCGACAAAGTTACCTTCGCCGGTCATCACCACGTTGAAATCGACCTCAGCGTTGCAGTCTTCATCGTAGCACAGGTCCAGCAGCATGTAGCTGTGTACTACGCCCACGCTGGTGGCAGCCACGGCACTCTTTAGCGGTATGGTTGGCAGCACTCCCATTTTGTTCAGGTTTTGCATGGCTTGATGTAAGGCGACATAGGCGCCGGTAATGGCTGCGGTTCTGGTGCCGCCGTCTGCCTGTATTACGTCGCAGTCCACGATTAGGTTTCTCTCACCGAGTGCCGCCAGGTTGGTCACGGCCCGTAGTGAGCGCCCGATGAGGCGCTGTATTTCCTGACTC
>CAZMZA010000085.1:0-5848 GCA_964570635.1 uncultured Dehalococcoidales bacterium | reverse complement strand
ACATGTAGGAAACCCAGTGTGCGGCGATATAATGGAGCTCTACATTAAGGTAAATAATGACACTATCGTTGATGCCAAATTCAAGACCTTTGGCTGCGGCGCTGCCATCGCCACCAGCTCTATGGTCACCGAGATGGTAAAGGGGAAAAGTATAGAGGAGGCGCTGGCAATCTCCAATCGGGCGGTAGCCGAAGCCCTGGACGGGCTGCCCCCGGTTAAGATGCATTGCTCGGTTCTGGCGGAAGAAGCGCTTCAGTCAGCTATCGAGGACTACCTTGCCAGAAACAGAACGGAGGGCGATAGAAGTGAGTGAAATCCCTGAAATTGGTAAGATATCCCCTGAAATCTTCAACGAGCTGATATTTCCCCGCCTGGGGGCAGTTGACGAAAAGGTTCTGGTGGGTCCTCAGCCTGGGGTGGACGTTGGGATAGTAGAAATCGGGGACAAGGCAGTCTCATTCACCTGCGACCCGGTATTCATCGTGCCTGAGTACGGCTGGGAGAGAGCCGCCTGGTTTGCCACTCATATCATCGCCTCCGATGCCGTAACCTGCGGGCTGAAGCCCAAGTTTCTGTCCATAGATTTGAACCTGCCCATGGAAATGACCAAAGGGCAGTTAGAGGTAGTATGGGACACCATTCATCAGGAGTGTGTTAAGCTGGGAATTTCCGTCATTTGCGGTCATACCGCCAGATATGAGAATTGCCATTACCCGATGGTAGGCGGGGCTACCATGACCGGTGTCGGTGGGAAGGATGAATATGTTACCCCCAGGATGGCAAGAGCTGGAGACAAGATAATCATCACTAAGGGACCGGCTATTGAGGCTACAGGTATCTTCGCCACCATGTTCCCGCGGCTCATTGAGAAGGAATTCGGGCGTGACTTCGGTGAGAAAGCCCAGCAGATATTCTATCAGATGTCGGTGGTGGAGGATGCTATGACTGCGGTAGGCGTTGGGATAAGGGAAGGCGGGGTTAGTGCGATGCATGATGCCACCGAGTGCGGGATATGGGGTGGTCTTTATGAACTGGCCCAGGCGGCTGGTCTGGGTGTGAGGGTAGAGAAGGACCGGATTGTGGTTGAGGATTGTGTAAGGGAGACATGTTCTTATTTTGATATTGACCCTTATGCTTCCATCAGTGAAGGGACGCTAATCATCGCCTGCCGTGAGCCTAAAGCCCGGGAAGTGGTTGAGGCTCTGTCTCGAAAGGGCATCAAGGCTTCCATTGTGGGGGAATTGACAGGGCCGGGGGATGGAATGGTTCTGGTCGAGGGCGGAGCGGAGAAAAGACTGGAACATCCCGTGGTTGACCCCTTCTGGAGAGCCTTCTATAATGCCCTGGAGAGGTATAAATCCTGAGAGGCAAAAAGGTGAGCACGGAGGAAGAAATTCTGAAATCCAGCCGGGTGGTTGCCATCGTCGGGGCCTCAGAAAATCCCGACCGACCAAGCCATAAGGTAGCCAGCTATTTAGATGAACACGGCTACAAGATAATCCCGGTGAACCCTGGAAAAGAGGAGATACTGGGTAAGGTCTGTTACCCTGACCTTATCTCTATCCCTGAGCCGGTAGATGTGGTTGACATCTTCCGCCCCTCTGAAGAAGTGCCAGCTATTGTGGAGGAGGCGATTAAAATAGGGGCAAAGGCGGTGTGGATGCAGGAAGGCGTGATAAACGAGGCGGCGGCAGCCAGAGCTAGAGAAGCCGGGCTTCTGGTGGTTATGGACAGGTGCATGTTCAAGGAGGCCCAGAAGCTGAGGTGAACCTGTTAGTATTAACTCTCGCAAGCCTTCTGGCCGGTGCTGCTACGGGGGTGGGTGGTTTCTTGAGTGTTTTGTTTAAGCCAGGTGAGAGGAGTCTGATTTTAGGGCTTGGCTTTTCTTCAGGGATAATGCTCGGTGTCACCTTCCTCATATTAGTTCTGGAGTCGTTGAAAGGCGGGTTTTTGCTGTGTTTCGCTGGTTTCGCTACCGGCTCCTTAGTTTTCTTCCTCCTGGATTTCGTTCTGCCCCATATGCATATCGTCGAGTCGAGAAACAGCCTGCTCAGGCTTGGAATACTAATCGCTATCGGAATAGCAATCCATGACCTTCCCGAGGGGTTCGGCATCGGCTCAGGATATGGAATCTCCGGAAGTCTGGGAATGACCCTGGCCGTCGCCATTACGTTACATAATATCCCGGAGGGTATGGCTATTGCCATCCCTCTTCATTTCTCCGGGCTGGGTAAGCTTAAAACCGTCCTTATCTGCTTCGCTGCCGGCATTTCCACACTGGTGGGTGCTCTGCTCGCCTTCTTTCTCCTCGCCTCAGTTCCCCAGGGATTTGTCTACTCCGGCTTGGCCTTCGCCGCCGGGGCGATGTTCTACATTACGGTTAACGAGCTGATTCCTGAAGCCCATAGATATGGAAATACTCGCCTTGCCAGTTTGGGAGTTTTAGCTGGTATACTGGTGGCATTTTTGCTGACCTGGCTTGCAGAGTAAAAGAGGGAAGTAAGGCCGGTGAGGGATTGATGCTGTGGCTAAAATAATTACCGTTTGCAGTAGCCGGGGAAAGGGCACAAAGAAGGAACCCGTAGCCGAAGGTGTCCTTAAGGAGGATTACGGGCTTGTTGGTGACGCTCACGCCGACTGCTGCACCCATCGCCAGGTAAGCCTGCTGGCGATTGAAAGTATTAATAAGATGCGAAGTCTCGGCTTTGAGGTGGTTCCCGGGGATTTTGCGGAAAATCTTACCACTGAGGGGATAGACTTGGTCTCGTTACCTGTTGGCAGCCGGGTCTCCGTAGGAGATGAGGTTGTCCTGGCGGTTAGTCAGATCGGTAAGGAGTGCCATACTGGATGTGCTATCTACCGCCAGATAGGTAAATGCATCATGCCCAGAGAGGGAGTGTTTGCCCAGGTCATTAAGGGGGGGCTGGTAAAGGCAGGGGACGTAATAAGGGTTTTGGAGGCGGAAAGGTGACGGATAATGTCGAGAGTTTTCCTGTACAGCGTGTCACCGGGGAAGGTAAGCAGGACATCGAGGATACAGTAGCCAGGGAATTACCCCTTACCATTATCTTAAATAACCAGGAGCTGGTAACCCTGCTCTGCTCTCCCACGGATTTGGACTATTTAGCTGTCGGTTTTCTTGCTTCTGAAGGGCTGCTTAAAAGCAGAGATGAAATCAAGAAGCTAATCGTTGATGACCGCAGGGGCGTGGTGCGTGTGGAGACCGAAGCGGATAAAGAGCTGGCTGGTGAGCTTTTATTCAAACGACTCATAACTTCGGGCTGTGGTAGGGGGGCTTCCTTTTACAGCGCGGCTGATACCCAGGGGCAGATAGAGGTGGAATCCCGGACTGAAATATCAGCCCTCGAAGTCTTTACCCTGGTGAAGGAGTTCCAGCACCGCTCCCAGGTTTATCGGACAACCGGTGGCGTTCACAGTGCTGCCTTGTGTGATACGAAGAGCATTCTGGTCTTCACCGAGGATATAGGCCGACACAACGCCGTTGATAAAATCTTCGGCCAGTGTGTTCTGAAAGACATATCAACCGATGACCGCATCATAATTACCAGCGGGAGAAGCTCCTCGGAGATACTGCTCAAGGTGGCTAAAAGGGGCATCCCCATACTTGTTTCTAAGTCTGCCCCCACTAACCTGGGGGTGAGGTTAGCCGTTGATTTGGGCATAACTCTTGTCGGCTTTGTCAGGGGGCAGAGGATGAACGTTTACGCCAACGGCTGGAGGGTGGCGACTGATGGCGGACAGGAAGACCGGACTAGCTGAGGAGATTGTAAGCCTCAAGGAAAAGAAGCGGGCTGTTATCCTTGCCCATAACTACCAGCTGGGTGAGGTTCAGGACATAGCTGACTTTGTTGGCGACTCTCTGGAGTTGAGCCAGAACGCAGCTAGAACAGATGCCGAGGTGATTGTATTCTGCGGCGTCCATTTTATGGCCGAGACAGCCTCCATCCTCTGCCCGGAAAAGATAGTCTTACTTCCTGATATAAATGCTGGCTGCCCGATGGCTGATATGGTTACCGCCGGAGGGCTGAGGCAGAGGAAAAGGGAACTCCCGGGAGCTACTGTAGTTTGCTACATCAACTCTTCAGCGGAGGTGAAAGCGGAATCGGATGTTTGCTGCACCTCAGCCAACGCGGTTAAGGTCATAGAAAGCCTGGATGCCGGGGAGGTACTCTTTGTTCCCGACCAGTATCTGGGTCATTATATTTTCACCCAGACTGACAAGAAGATGATACTCTGGCCCGGATTTTGCCCTACCCATATGAGGATTCAGCCTGAAAACATCAGACGACTCAGGCGTGAATATCCTCAGGCCAGGGTGGTGGTTCACCCGGAGTGTAGGGCGGAGGTCATAGCTCTCGCCGACGAGGTGCTGAGCACGGGCGGGATTTGCCGGTATGCCAGGCGAGAAGACGTCAGCACGATGATAGTGGGGACGGAGATTGGCATAATCCACCGGCTCAGGAAAGAGAACCCGGACAAGAAATTCATTCCCGTCTCGGAGCAGGCAATCTGCCCCAGAATGAAGTTAATCACCCTGGAGAATATCCTGTGGTCTTTGCAGGAGATGGCACCTGAGGTTAAGGTCGGGGAAGAGATTCGCTCTAGGGCAAAGACAGCCGTGGATAGGATGCTCGAGGTAAAAAAGAGCCAGTAAAAAGCAGACGGTGGTACTCCTTATTAGCCCGCAGTATAGCCGCCGCTCGTTTACCTAGAACCACATGGTGGCGTCAGCATCGAGGGCCAGGTCGTTCAGTGTGGCCGCTCCCACAACCTTGGCTTCTTCGATGAAGTCCCCCCGGTCGAGGTTGAGCAGCTGGGTACTCTGTTCGCAGACCAGGAATTTGACCCCGGCAGCTGCCGCCTGGTCCATTATTTCCTTCAAGGTGGGAAAGTTGCCCTCTTTGACCTTCTCCGCCTCACCTTTCTTGACCACCGTTACTCCCAGGCCCAGGAAATAGACGGTAGCCTCAATATCCATTGCCTTGGCGGTCATGCCCAGGACGAAAGGCGAGTAGAGCCGCTTCGGGGTATCAACACCGCTTGTCTGAACGTAGAGGATATGCTTCTTGTCAGCCATAACTACCCCCTATTTTTCTTTTGATATGAGAAATCTCATACCTTCGTCGGTTTTCTCTATCTTGAGTATTCTCTGTCCGGTCCGTTTGGCCCAAGCCTTGAGGTCCTCCTCAGCGGCCGGGTCGTCCGCCAGTACCTCCAGGACTTCACCAACAGCGAGGTTGTCCATTTCCTGTCTGGTTTTTAGAACTGGTGTCGGACAGTAGAGACCGATGCAGTCTAAGACTCGGTGAGCCCGACTCGTTGGCCCGGAATCTGCCATAGTCCAAACCTCCTGCAACGCACCAGCTTGGGAGATGCGCCTTCTCCCCCCTAGGTCTTCTCACCCTTAATCTCAGCCCCGCAGTCAGGGCATACCTTATTATCCCGGGTTACCGGCTTCTGGCACTGGGGGCAGAGGAATACGTTTACGCCGCAGGCCTGGCAGAGGGGTAAATCTTCTGCGGTCATCTCGGCATCGCAGTAGGGGCAGAAAAAGCTCTCCCCTTTATTTCTCGGCTTGTTTGCCGCTCCCTTACCTGCCTTTGCCTTCGCCTTCTCTTTGCTCCGGTAATCCTCGATGGCTTTACGCAGGGCTTGCGCACCCAGGTTGGAGCAGTGAAACTTGTTCTTGGGTAAGCCTTCCAGTTCGTCAGCCACCAGGCGGGGAGTAATTTCCAACGCTTCCTCCAGCGTCTTACCCTTGGCCATCTCACTGACTATGCTGGAAACGGCAATGGCTGCCCCGCAACCGAAAGTCTTGAACTTAACA
>CAZMZA010000084.1:0-5860 GCA_964570635.1 uncultured Dehalococcoidales bacterium | reverse complement strand
TGGCAAGAGAGGATATAGATTTTTCTGTAGCTCTGAAGAGGGCTCAGGAACTGGGTTATGCCGAGGCCAATCCAGAAAATGACATAGAAGGAATAGACGCCGTCTATAAGCTGGCTATTCTTGCCTCGCTGGCTTTTCACACTCAGGTTCGTCCCGAGGACGTCTATTGTGAGGGAATCTCCCGGCTGGCTAGCCGTGATTTCCAGTATGCTCAGGAGCTGAACTTTGCCATAAAGTTGCTGGCTATTACGGAAGAGAGTGATAACAGAATCGAAGCCCGGGTTCACCCTGTCTTTATTCCTGTAGACTCCTTTCTGGCTAAAGTTGACGGTGTCTATAATGCCATTCTGGTTGAAGGTGACCTTGTCGGCCAGGTGCTGTTCTTCGGTGAGGGTGCTGGTGCCCTGCCTACCAGCAGTGCGGTGGTGGCTGATGTGGTGGCCGCAGCCCAGGATATTGTTGCCGGGGCTGGTAGCCGGGTCAGGTGGAGGTTGCAGCCGGGCAAGGTCATCAAACCAATGTCCGAAATTGAGACCCGCTACTACCTCAGGATGAATGTCGCCGACCGCCCCGGCGTTTTAGCCCAGATTTCCAAGGTTTTGGGCGACCGGCAGATTAGTATTTCCTCGGTCATCCAGAAGGTGACTGACAAGGTGGCTCAGGCCGCCGAGATAGTTATCATGACCCATCCGGCTAAAGAGGCAGCAATGCAGCAGGCTCTGAAGGAGGTAGAACGTTTAGCTGTGGTTAGAGAGATAAGCAACTTTATTCGGGTTGAAGAATGAAGGCCGGGGTTCTCGCTAGGTACAGAGACTTGCTTCCGGTTACAGCCAGGACGCCGCTATTTTCATTAGGTGAGGGCGATACCCCGCTGGTTCGATGTGGCGGGCTGGAAAAGGAGCTTGGTTGTGGCGAGCTGTACTTTAAGCTGGAGGGATGTAATCCTACCGGCTCTTTTAAGGACAGAGGCATGGTGGTGGCGGTGGCCAAGGCGCTGGAGGCAGGGAGCAAGGCAGTAATGTGTGCCTCGACCGGTAATACCAGTGCCTCGGCGGCGGCTTACGCTGCCTACTGCGGGCTCACGGCTACCATCGTTGTGCCCAAGGGCAATATCGCTCTGGGTAAGCTGGCTCAGGCCATTGTCTACGGGGCTAAGATAGTTGCCGTGGACGGCAATTTTGACCAGGCGCTGAACATAGTGCGCAGCCTGACCGAGAAGCACCCGGTTACCCTGGTGAACTCACTTAATCCCCACCGGCTGGAGGGACAAAAAACCGCAGCCTTTGAGATTATTGACGTCTTGGGTGGGGCTCCGGATTATCTTTTCATACCGGTAGGCAATGCGGGGAACATCACTGCCTACTGGAAAGGTTTTGTCGAGTATTACCAGGCGGGCAGGGCGAAGGTTAAGCCCAGAATGATGGGATTTCAGGCGGAGGGGGCTGCCCCTATAGTCCGGGGCTATCCTATTGAGGGTCCCGAGACTGTTGCCTCAGCAATACGTATAGGCAACCCGGCCAGCTGGCAGAAGGCGGTAGCAGCTCGTGATGAATCTGGCGGCATTATTGATATGGTCAGTGACGACGAGATTCTGGCTGCTCAGAGGCTGATGGCGATGAAAGCCGGCGTTTTCGGTGAGCCGGCTTCGGCCGCTTCTGTGGCTGGCCTTATTAAGCTTTCGCGGGCGGGTATGGACTTTTCGCAGAAGAGGGTGGTTTGTGTGGTAACCGGTACCGGCTTGAAGGATACTGATACCGCTCTGAAGGGTCGTGCCGAGCCCATCCTTGAGCTTTCGGCTGATTTAGTGGCGGTGGAACAGGCTTTGGGCTGGAGTTAGGGGTTAAATAGAGGGGGTTAATCATGACCAGAGTAAATAGTGAAGACGTGGGTGGATTCAGTCAACATTACCCCAAGCTGGCCATTATAGTTACTGCTCAGGCTGGAGGGAAGAGAAACGGAATGGCGGTAGCTTGGCACACCTCCGTCTCTTTCAAGCCGCCTCTTTACGGAATAAGCATCTCACCCAAGCGGTTTACCTACCAGCTTATTGTTCAGAGCAGGGAGTTCGGGGTTAACTTCATACCCTTCGAGCAGGCCGAGCTGATTGCTGCTATAGGTGGTAGCCGTGGGCAGGATGTAGATAAGTTTGAGAGGTTCAATGTTGCCGGGGTTGAGCCGATAAAGACAGCGGTGCCCATTCTGGAGACGGCCTATGCTGCCTATGAATGCAAGCTGGTTGATGACCAGGGCTGCGGCGACCATCGGTGGTTGGTCGGGGAGATTGTGGCGGTACATATGAAGGATGAAGTTTTCACCGCAGAGGGGATGCTTGATTTAAATGAGGTTAGCCCGGCTCTTTATCTGGGGAACGAGGTCTATATTACTGCCGCACGGGATACCGCAAGGGTTCTTGACCGTCAGGTCTATGGCAAGACTGCCTAGCACGGTCTATTACCCTTTGGAGCCATTGGTGAAGGGTGCCCCGTTGGTAGCGGTCTTAAAGGAGGGCTAGAGTGATTGACGAGGCCAAGATTAGCGTAGCCGTAGCTTCTATCATCGAGGCTATCGGGGAAGACCCGAAGAGAGAGGGCTTGTCAGACACCCCGAGGAGAGTGGCTGAGATGTATGCTGAGCTCTTTGAGGGAATCGGTGTTGACCCCAAAGCTGAGCTGACAATTGGTTATGAACTGGGACACCGGGAGATGGTGATTGTGAGGGATATTCCCTTCTATTCTATGTGTGAGCATCACCTTTTGCCCTTTTACGGTACGGTTCATATTGGCTATATACCTGATGTCAGCGGACGTATTGTCGGCCTTAGCAAACTAGCCAGGGTCGTGGAGACCATCGCCAGACGCCCGCAAATTCAGGAGAGGATGACTACCGAGATTGCCGATGCCATTTTTGACGGGCTTAAGCCTGATGGGGTGGCGGTGGTGGTGCAGGCGGAGCACCTGTGTATGATTATGCGTGGCATCAAGAAGCCGGGGAGCAACGTTATCAGTTCGGCTATCAGGGGTGCCTTCCGCCGGCACGCAGCCAGCCGGGCTGAGTTCTTCTCCCTGATACAGGGTAATAAGTAGGGTTGATGACCGGTCTATTCACCCATAACCTGCAATACTACCTGCCTTGACCGGGCCCTGTTGTCAAAGTCCACCAGCACTATTTGCTGCCAGGTGCCCAGGGTTAATTTCCTGTTGTTGAAGGGGACTACCAGCGAAGCGCCTAGCAGTGAAGCGCGGACGTGAGAGTATCCATTGCCATCGCCCCAGCGGCGGTCGTGCTCATAGGCGATATTCCTGGGTGTATTTCGTTCCCACATACTCTGGAAGTCAGAGACCAAACCAGACTCATACTCGATGGTGGATACCCCGGCCGTTGAACCCGGCACGAAGATGGTGACTGTTCCGCTGTCCATATCTGTCCCGGCGACTTCATCTTCTACCTGAGAAGTAATATCAATAATGTCGCAGTTCCCTTTGGTTTGAAGGCTGATTCTCCTTGTGACCACCATTTTACTACCCTCGCTAGCAGTTGAGTTCGTCCCAGAGGACATCATTCAGGTCAAAGACCGGGCCATCCTTACAGACCTGCTTCAACCCGTGTCTTGTCTTTACGGTGCAGGCATAGCATATGCCCAGCCCGCAGCCCATTCTCACCTCCAGAGAAACCTGGGTCGGCTTTTCTTTAAGTTTGAGTTCTTCGCTTTTGAGTACCATGTCACGGTACATTGGCATAGGTCCACAGGCAAAGACCTGGTCTGCCCAGTCAACAACCTCCGGTCTGAGGAGTTCAATGACCATACCCGTCTGGCCGTCCTGTGATGAAGTGATAGTCTCTATCTCTATCCCGCGGGGCAAAAGCTCTTCAGGGTAATGCTGAGGGGGGTTTGGCTTTCCTGACGGCTTAGACTCGCCTGATGCCCCTCGCAGCAGCTTTACCGAATACCCGTCGTTGCGTGCTTGTTCGGCCAGAAAATATAGCGGTGTAATGCCGATACCACCAGCCACTAGTAACAGTTTTCGCGAAGCGGGATAAATAGAAAAGCCGTTACCCAGCGGTCCGAGCAGGTCGAGACTGTCGCCGGGCAGTCGCTGTGACAGCCAGCCTGTGCCTTTACCATCTTCCCATACGGCGTAGAGGAGGGCAATGCTGGAATTATTTACCTGGTGGATACTGAACGGGCGAGGTAGCAGGCAGTCTTTCCCACAGCGTACCATGACAAATTGCCCCGGCTTAGCTTCCCAGGCTATCGCCGGACATTCTAGCCAGATAATCCAGCTTCCCAGTATGTCTCGCGGGCGAGGGCGGTCAATGTCTCGACGGCGTTCAAGCTCTTCTAGAATCTGTTCATTCTTGATGACTTTAGCTGTAGCTTGCTTCACGATGGCTCCTTATTGCGGTAGTCCGGCAGTGGTTGAGCACTGTAAACCTGGCTCCCGGTCAGTAGCACTTCTAAGGCGGCCCGGACGGTGTCGAGGGAAGTAAAGCAGGGGATGTGCTTCTCGGCGACTGCTCGGCGTATCTGGAAGCCATCCCTTAACGGAGCACCACCCCCGGTGAGGGTATTGACCACGCCGTTTACTTTGCCCTGCCTAATAATGTCGATGACATTGGGATGGCCTTCGCTTATCTTCTTGCTAATCATTCTTACCGGAGATCCAGCGGCTTCAATCATGGCTGCCGTGCCTTCGGTAGCGTAGAGTTTATAACCTATTTGGGAGAACTGTCGGACTATGGGTAGCGCTTCAGGCTTATCCTTGTCAGCAATGCTCAAAAGCACGGCTCCCTTGGGCGGTAGCATCATTCCGGCAGCCTGGAGTGCTTTGGCTAGGGCAGCATCGAAGGTATAGTCAATACCCATTACCTCGCCAGTGGACTTCATTTCTGGACCAAGGTAGGTATCAACCCCGAGCAGCTTTGACATGGAAAAGACCGGGGCTTTGATGCCCACCAGTTTTTGCCTTGGCCAGAGACCAGTGCTGTACCCCTGTTCCTTGAGGCTCGTGCCCAGCATTACCTTGGTGGCAACATTTACCATCGGTACGCCCGTAACCTTGGAGAGGAACGGGACGGTACGGCTGGCCCGCGGGTTTACCTCCAGTACATACACCGAGGACCCACCAGCATGAGGCATAATAACAAACTGGATGTTCATCAGACCTCTAATTCTCAGTGCCAGCCCTATCCTGATGGTA
The DNA here is from genome assembly GCA_964570635.1 of uncultured Dehalococcoidales bacterium. Taxonomy (GTDB): domain Bacteria; phylum Chloroflexota; class Dehalococcoidia; order Dehalococcoidales; family CAYYQY01; genus CAYYQY01. The sequence continues at coordinate 662 of CAZMZA010000084.1, read as the reverse complement.
TAGTCAGTAATCGTTTCTACCTCGGCCTCGGTCAGGTTTAACCCGGGATAGACTGCCATAGAGTCTCCGCTGTGGACTCCCGCCCGTTCAATATGCTCCATGATGCCCGGAATGAGAATGGTTTCCCCGTCTCCGATAGCATCAACTTCGACTTCCTTTCCTTCCAGGTACTTATCAATAAGCACCGGGTGCTTGGTATCAAGTTCCATAGCCTGGCCCATATAGCGCACCAGTTCGCTGGCGTTCTGAACGAGTTCCATAGCTCTGCCGCCGAGAACGTAGCTGGGGCGGATCAGCACCGGGTAACCAATGAGCTTCGCCACGTTTAGAGCCTCATCTACGGAGGTTACTCCGGCTCCTGGCGGCTGGGGAATGCCTAACTCGTTGAGGAAGTTTTCGAAGCGGCGCCTGTCCTCAGCCAGGTCAATGGCCTCGGCGCTGGAGCCCAGTAGAGGCATCCCGCTGTGCGCCAGCGACTCAGCCAGGTTTATGGCTGTCTGACCGCCAAACTGGACTATCGACGGCGGGGCATTGCCAGAAGAGTCGGAGCCGTTTTCATTTTCAAGTATGTCGCGCAAGCTTTCCTCGTCCAAAGGCTCAAAGTAGAGGCGGTCGCGGGTGTCAAAGTCGGTGGATACCGTCTCTGGATTGGAGTTGACCAA
>CAZMZA010000083.1:0-5928 GCA_964570635.1 uncultured Dehalococcoidales bacterium | reverse complement strand
ACCGCCGAATCCTTAGCCGCTAGAGATAATATTTACTGGCGTAAGCTTTGTAAATGCGCCCAAGATTGCGACAGGTCGGCGAAGGAGACTAGGGGGATACCTCGGTTCAGCCGCTCGGGGATGGTGCTCTCGTCTAACTTTGGTCTTGCCGGGGTGAACTGTGACCTCGCCTCAATTTGAAGCTGTAGCAACTGGCGGTAAAGTTGAGCGAAGTCTGGAAGTTTCCCCTCTTTTTGCTCTAGCTCCTCTAGTCTCTGAATTACTTTAGCTTCAGTCCCGTGGGATGCAACATACATCTTCCGTCTTGCTTCCTTATATCTGGCCTCCAATCGTTATCACGGCTCTCAGGATTAGACCACCTACTAATACGCAGCCTGAAGCCAGTAATATAGCACGCGATACAGCCTTTTTCTCTATCTCCTTACCCCAGTTGACGAAGTCCAATACCAGTGGGATTAACAGCGCCAGTAGCACTACGCCTACCCAGAAGAGGGCGGCCAGTGGTCCGGCAATCAGTAGTCCGAGTGCGGCGCCGGCACCTACCGTGGCCGAGGTAGCCAGCCAGACAACAAAGCCGATTAGCGCTGCCAGTTCAACAAGAATTACCACAGCGTCGGCTTCCGCTAACCGTGCTATCATGCTTTTTGGGATTGTCCACTCCGTAGTGCCGAACAGCTGGTTGATGGCTATCTTTAGCTCGCCCGAGCGTCCGCCCTGTATTGCACCACCAAACATAGCTCCGATGACGAGCAGTGCCACTCCGGTCGAGATGGCCGAGGCAACGAAGAGAGCGGGCAGGATAACAGTGCCTCCCCACATGGGCTGACTGCTAACAGCCAGAAGCACACCGGTATAAGCTATCAGTAGCACAGCGAATATCACATCAATCCAGGCTAGGGTGCTACCGAAGGCTCGCAGGTCATCGGATGAGTCTGCTGGCAAGAGGCGCTCAGCCCACCATAAGATAGCCATGATAATGGCGACAAAGACCCATACGAGCAGAATCCAGGTGCCCATTGACATTGGCGAAGATACGCTAAATTCCGCCAGCAAATGCCAAAAGCGCTCGGGCCTGCCGAGGTCTACAATCAGGAGTATCACTCCTACTACGGCGAGGGGAATGCCCAGGTAAGTTGCCCACTGGAGGAGTCGCCTGTTAGCTCCGCCAGTCAACCGCTCAACCATAAAGGCGGTAAAGTAGGCACCCCCAGCCATGCCCGCCAGCCACAGGTAAATCCAAATCGCTGCACTCCAAGTCATCTTACGCCTCCTTCTACTTTGGATTGCTGGGCACTAAGCTCTTTCTTTCGCCTGAACAGTAACCAGAAGGGCACGGCAGCTACTACTCCGGCGGTGATAATACCGCTGAGCCACTGAGCCACGGCGTTTGACGTGGCCAGTTGTGGTGCCTCTGGTAAATTATAGACTGAGGGTGTGTCAGTGAGAACATAGAGTGTATGCAAGCCACCCAGTTCGTTCGCACCGTATAGGGTAGCCCGGGGATGACCGTTGGCTCTCAGGGCCTGCACTTTATTTTCGGCGGTCACCAGCAGCTCTGCCCTGTCACCGAACGAGATTGCGCCCGTTGGGCAGGTCTTGACGCAGGCAGGCTCCAAGCCGCTGGTTATCCGGTCGATGCAGAATCGGCACTTTCGGGCTGTCCCTGTGATTTCCTCGTCCCTGTGAGGAACACCGAAGGGGCAGGCCTGAACACAGTAGCCACAGCCTATGCACCGCTCTGGGTCGATATAAACCACCTCACCCAGGTGGGATATGGCACCAGTAGGGCAAACCTTTTCGCAGCTGGCTTCGGTACAGTGCATGCAGGTATGTGCCCGCAATAGCCACTCCCCGGGGCGCTCGGTGAATTCCACCTTTATCCAGTTGTGTGCCGATAGTTCAGGGGGATTCTCATACGTTCCCCGTTGCGTTGTGTGTACTGCTGGCAAATCATTCCACTGCTTGCAGGCAACCTGGCAACCCCGACAGCCCATACACTTTGAAGTGTCAATCAGTCTGGCGTTCGGCATCATCGCCCTCCTTCTATATACGTCTTCGCTTCTCTTTCACGGTAAGGCTTTGGGTGGGGTTGTTTGCTGTCCTTTTTGGACCCAAAGCCTGGGGCATAAAAATAACCGCCTCGGATTCCAGCGGCTCTTGATAACTCTGTTCGGCTTAACTACACAACTACTATCCCGCTTTCCTCAGAGCGTATTCACTCAACGGCTTAAGTAAAATTGCCTAGCGTTTTTTCAGTACTAAGCATTTTTGCTTAGTACTGAAACCCGATAACAGTATAATCGAGGCGATACGCTGTGTCAAGCGTTTCCAGTCTTTTTGTACAGCCATTTACGGGGTGTTTTTGGGGCACATGCGGTACGCCGTGCCAAGGGTTTCCCCTCTTTATGTACAGCCGTTTACGGGGTGTTTCTGGCAGGCGCTTGTCTCAGTGAAGTGGGAACTATGGTATTTCTCCGGGTAATAGAAGTGTGTGGATTGGGGTAAAGGCGGGCGGTTTGCTGGTGCGGTGGCGAGGTGTTTCTAATTCGGCCAGAGCCTGAGTTTTGTTATCTGCCACAGGGGAACGAGGTTTGGACCAAATGGCTTATGGCTGATGGCTGGGGACCCTGGTGTTTCTATTTCGGAGCGGGCAGGGCGGGACCCTCTCTTACGTGCATTGCGCTCCATGGAGGAGTTGCCGGCATTCTTGCTGTTGAGGTCACAGGGGTTATCTTCGCTATTCCGTAACGTGGCCATTTTTCAACACTTCCGTTCTCATGGTGAGTCATTGCCTCATTCTGGTCTCAGTATACGGCTAGATAAGCAATATGACATAAAAATTGTGGTCGGAAGTGTAAACGTATGGTAAATATTTTCAACGTAGGAAAGGTGTCCGCTTTCGGGTTAGCCTCTTGGTCTCATTTCTTGGATTCATCAGGAAGTGAGGCCAAGATACCAGTCAACAATGGGGTTACCCCAGACAAGGGCTACCAGAATCCCGGCGCAGAGGAAGGGTGCGAAGGGGATGGACTCTTGGCGCTTTTTGAACCCGGAAGCGACGAAGGCACTGGCGGTTAATCCCCCGCCAATCATGGCTAAAACCAGGGCAACCAGACTTCCCGGAAACCCGGTGACTAGACCGAGCAGGCCTGCCAGTTTTACGTCTCCCCAACCCATGCCGCCCTTCCAGATTAGGGCCGGGATGAGAAGGATGATGAAGGCAGTTGTCCCGGCGAGGAGGGCATAGAGAAAGCCGTCCAGTGGGGCTCTGCCGGCAGCCAGCCCCAGGGGATAGAAGGAGGTTAGCAGTACAGCCAGCGGGCAGGCGGGGTAGACCAGCTTATTGGGAATCAGTCCATGCTCCAGGTCTATAACTGCTATGGTGAGGAACAGGGAGAAGTAGAAGACTAGGATACCCCATTGGGGAGTTGGTCCGTATTTGAGATAAAGCAGCAGGAAAGCTGCTCCGCTAATTACCTCTACCAGAAGGACCCGGAGCAGGATTTGTGGGCTGTAGTCGCGGCAACGCCTTTGCCATAAGAGGTGACCCAGGATGGGGACTAGTTCTTGGGCCTTCAGGCGTTGTCCTGAGTCCTGGTTGCGGGAGTAGGCCGGGGTTAGGAAGCTGCTACCGGGCAACCGGTCTATCGCTATGTTGAGGAACCGGCCGACGCTGGCTCCGAGGAGGAAAACGATAACGTACAAGCCTTTCTCCTGTGCGTTACTGTAACCTTAACTATTATACTTTAATTTGTGAAGTCCCGCTTGACAAAGGGATTTGGACGGGTTAGCATTTTCTTGAGGTCGTGCTAGGCGGGGAGCTAGCGGTGCCCTGTACTCGCAATCCGCTATAGCGAGGTTGAATTCCTGCTTGAGGCCTTTGTCCCGTGGGACTGCTTGGGCTAAGTGGCGTTGAAGACCGGGTCCTACGCGGCAGAGCTCTATGAAATCCCGTCAGGTCTGAGAGGAAGCAGCGGTAAATAGCAGTTTCTGGGTGCCGTAGGGTTGCCTGGTCAGAGCTGGCTGGCTCAAGTAAGCTGCGAGGCGGGGTCGAGGGCAGGTGCACGGCCTCTAGCTATTTATGAGAGATTAAGGCCGGGGTAAAGGTGGCTTGTGGAAAGGCATGACCAGAAAAAGCTGTCGCTCCTGGGTCAGACTAAGGCACTGTTGCGCCACTCTGAGCACAGGGCAAGAAAGAGGCTGGGGCAACATTTCCTTATCGATGAGGGAGTACTGAAGCTTATCACTTCCGCCGCTGAGCTTACCACCGCCGATGTTGTTATGGAGATAGGGCCTGGTCTCGGTGTGCTGACTAAAGAGCTGGCCCGGCAGGCCGGTTGCGTCATTGCCGTTGAGTTGGATGACAAACTGGCAGCTATCTTGAGACGGGAGCTGGCTTCTTTCCGCAATGTTATTATCGTAAACGGAGACATACTTGAAATCGAGCCAGCAACCTTGCTAGAGGGGACGAGGGCAGAATTTGCCCGGGTATCAGGGACCCCCTTCAGCTACAAAGTAGTGGCTAACCTCCCTTATTATATTACTTCTCCCGTCTTGCGCCATTTTCTCGAAGCCTCGGTCAAGCCCCAGGTTATGGTGGTAATGGTGCAACGAGAGGTCGCTGAGGCTATTGTGGCCAAGCCCGGTGATATGAGCCTGCTGAGTGTTAGTGTGCAGTTCTACGGGCGACCGGAAGTGGTGGGCCAAGTTCCAGCCCGGTGTTTTTACCCCGTACCGGAGGTTAACTCGGCGATATTGCGGGTAGACCTGTATCCTGAGCCTTTGCTGCCAGTTACTGATGAAAAGAGCTTTTTTGAGCTGGTGCGGGCTGGTTTCAGTGCCTCTCGCAAGCAGATAATCAATTCTCTGGCTCAAGGTCTCAAACTGCCCAAGGCCGACGTTTTATCTTTGCTGGAAGAAGCCGGCATTGTTCCGCAGCGGCGGGCTGAAACCCTGGCCCTTGATGAGTGGTCAAGGCTGTGGCAAGTATTTACCCGGGTGAATGAGTTTGCTGACTATTCAGGCACCAGCTAAGCTGAATCTGACCCTTGAGGTTCTGGACAGACGCCAAGACGGGTTTCATGAAATCCGTAGCGTGGTTCAGACCACGGCTTTGTGCGATAGTCTGCATTTCCAGCCGGGTTCGGACGTTGAGTTTGACGCTGATAAGCCCGACTGGACGGTGGAAAAGAGCCTCGTTTCCAGGGCGGTTACCCTGCTTCAGGAAAGTACCGGGTGTACCAGCGGGGCGATGATTAGAGTCAATAAACGCATTCCTCTGGTGTCGGGGCTGGGTGGGGATAGCAGCGATGCTGCGGCTGTCTTGAGCGGGCTCAATGAGCTCTGGGGGCTGGGCTTATCGCGGGCGGAACAGGTTCAGCTGGCCCGGCAGCTGGGCTCGGATGTGGCCTTCTTCCTGTACGGTGGCACGGCGCTGGTAGCGGGTAGGGGAGACATAGTAACCCCTTTGCCTCCAATTCCCCCTATGTGTGTTGTCCTGGTGATACCGGCCGTACCCCGGATGCCAGAGAAGACGGAGCGGCTCTATGACAGCCTGAACGCTGGCCATTATACCGCAGGGGAGATTACGGAGAGGCTTGTCGCCTCTCTGAGCACGGGTGGAGAGGTAGCCCCGTCTATGCTGTTCAATGTGTTTGATGAGGTTGCCCTGGATAGCTTCGTCGGACTCCGGCAGTACTGGGAGCGGTTCTGGCAGGCCGGAGCGGAGTCGGTTCACCTGGCTGGCTCAGGGCCGGCACTATTCTCTATAATGGGGGATAAGCCTCAGGCTGAGAAGATATATCGGCACTTACAGGGACTGGGACTGGAGTCTTATCTGGTGGAAACCACGTCTGCCAAAGATTCGGTAGCTGGGTAGGATTAATAAAGGAGGTGTCAATTGAGTAATACACAGGAAAACCTTAAGTC
>CAZMZA010000082.1:0-6071 GCA_964570635.1 uncultured Dehalococcoidales bacterium | reverse complement strand
TACAGCCCCGAGTAACAGGTATTTGAGCGAGGCTTCAGTGGACTTGGGGTCTTTCAAGAAGCCAACCAGAACGTACAGGGAGATGCTGGCCAGCTCCAAAGCAATGTACATCGAGATTAACTCAGCCGTAGCTGCCATCAGCATCATGCCCAGCGTAGACAGCAGAATCAGGGCATAATACTCACCCTGAAAACGCGGGAACTTGGACACATAGTCCTGAGAGGCCAGGATAACCAGGGCGGCAATACCCAGGAACAGCAACTTGAAGAAAAGGGCAAAGCTATCCACCGCCAGCATATTGTTGAAGATAGCCTGCGCACCACCTCCCCACATAGCCACGGCGAAGCCGGCAGAGACTACCACCCCGACTATGCTGACCGCAGCCAACCATCCCTTGCGCTGGACACCAAGGTCGAGCAAGACCACCAAGATGGCAAAGAAGCAAAGACTCAGTTCTGGCGCAAATAGCTCAAGGTTCAACAATTTGCTCCCTCTCTATACTAAGGGTCTAAGCAACCCCCACTCTCGAGACAGGCCTCCTTTACCCGCCTAATAGACCTAAAATAGGTGATACACCTATCTTAATCACATCGGTCAGCACTGCCGGATATATGCCAACCAGCATAATCACGATAATAAAGGCAAACATATAAATCCGGTCCACGATGCTGGCATCAGCCGTTCCGTCGTACTGCTCCAGCACCGGACCATAGAATACCCGCATCAGCATCCAGAGAATATAGCCGGCCGTGATAACCACACCAAAAACACTCAGGAGTGTAGCCACCCTGATCCCCTCAAAGACGGTACTGGAATAGCTGCCAATATACACCAGAAACTCAGCAGCGAAGCCGCTGGTAGTCGGCAGACCCAGGGAAGCCAGCCCGCCCACCGAGAAAATAACGGCCACAATGGGCATCTGCCTGGCCAGACCACCCAGCTTGGACAAATCACGCTCATGGGCATTGTGCATGACCAGTCCGGCCATAGCAAACAGGAGACCGGTAATGACACCGTGGCTGAACATCTGCAACGCTGCCCCGGTCAGGCTCACCTTGGTCAGGGCAAAGATACCCAGCAGCACGTAGCCCATATGACTTATGCTGCTGTAAGCAATGAGCCGCTTCAGGTCAGTCTGCCTCAAGGTCACCGCTGCCCCGTACAGCACACCAACCACAGCCAGTGCCACCAGAAGCGGGGCATACTGCTTAGCAATCTGCGGGAACATGGTGACGCACAGACGAATCATGCCGTAGCCGCCCATCTTAAGCAGTACCCCGGCCAGCACCACACTCACCGCAGTCGGGGCGTCAGTATGGGCATCAGGCAACCAGGTGTGGAACGGGAAAACGGGCAGCTTTATGGCGAAGCCAGTCAAGAGCAGGAAGAAGATGGCCACCACCGGAACGACCACAGGGAACGCCGCAAGACCGGTCCCGGCTATATCCAGCATACTGAGGCTGCCGGTAGTAAAGTAGAGACTGAGGATGCCGGCCAGCATCATAGCACTGCCAAACAAAGTGTAAACCACGTACTTTATGGCTGAATATTCCTTGCGTCCCGTTCCCCAGATGGAGATAAGGAAGTACATGGGGATGACCTCTATCTCCCAGAAGAGGAAGAACAAGAGGAGGTCAAGGGAGCAGAATACGCCCAGAATGCTCGCTACCAGAAGCAATAGCCAGGCGAAATACTCACGGGGCCTGAGGTCAATATTCCAAGAAATGAGAACGACCAGAAAGCCAAGGAAGGCGGTTAAGAAAACCAGGGGCAGGCTCAGGCCGTCAACGCCAAGATGGTAGTAAGCGTTAATCGCCGGAATCCACAGCAGCTTTTCCTCAAACTGAATTAACCCGGCCGCCCCCGCCGACCTGTCAAAAACAACGAACAGGAAGAGGGACAGGGCAAAAGGAATGAAGGTAAAAACGGCGGCAATACGCTTAATCAGCCCGTTGGACAGGCCAGGTATGAAGGCAATCAGAATCGCCCCCACTATCGGGAGAAAGATTATGGTTGAGAGGCAACTAAAGTCCAACTGCCTTGACTCCTGCTAACGTTTTTCTAAACTCCTCTGTCCCCATCCGTTAACCAGATACCCTTCTTTAAAACTGTCCCGACCTAAAGTCATTTAACCAAAGAAATATACGCAAAGGGCAATCGCCAGCAGACCTATACCTATTGACAGCCCGTAAAGCTGCAATTGCCCGGTCTCCACCCGCCGAATGGCTCTACCCCCGGCTATGGTGCCGCCAGCCACCCCGTTTACAATCCCGTCCACAACATAAACGTCAAATAGCTGAAAGACGCGGAAAAAACCGCCTATCAGGACCTTGTTCACTATAACCCTCTCATAGAGCTCGTCCAGCCAGTACTTTCTGGAGAAAAGGAGATAGAAAGGTGCAAACACTCGGCCCACCAGCTCCGCCGACAGCCACTTGGCGCCGTACATGGCATAGGCGAGGAAAATACCCAGGCCAGCCAGTACCAGCGAAATCCAGGGCAGCGGATGGGTCAGGATGCCGAAAAAGCCCTCAACAAAGCCGTGCGTCTCACCGTGCCCCAGCAAGGCGCTGAAAGCCCCGGTAACATTGGACCAGCCCGACACCACCGCCAGGATAGACAGAATCACCAGAGGCACCACCATCACCGAGGACGATTCGTGAGGATGAGCACCGTGGGCCGTATCACCACCGCCCCGATACTCTCCGGTGAAGGTGAGAAATACCACCCGGAACATATAGAAAGCTGTCATGAACACGGTTATCATGGCCAGGTAGAACATGACAGGCTGGCTACCCAGCGAACTAAGCAGAATCTCGTCCTTGCTCCAGAAGCCGGCCAGCGGCCAGATACCGGCGATACTCAGCGAGGCAATAAGGAAGGTACCGTAAGTCCAGGGCATCACCTTGCGCAGTCCGCCCATCTGCCGCATATCAAAGGTGCCCGTAGCGTGATTGACACTTCCCGCACCGAGAAACAGCAGCGCCTTGAAGAAGGCATGATTGAACAGGTGGAAGATGCCAACGGCAATGCCACCCGTCGCCAGGCCCAGCATCATATAGCCGAGTTGGCTGATGGTAGAATAGGCCAGGACCCGTTTAATGTCATTCATCACCAGGCCCATACTGGCAGCGAAAATAGCGGTAAATCCCCCGATGAGACCCACCGTCATCACTGCCGTATCTGAGTGCGCAAAGAGCGGGAAGGTCCGAGCCACCAGGAAGACGCCGGCCGCCACCATAGTGGCCGCATGGATGAGGGCACTGACCGGTGTCGGGCCCTCCATAGCATCAGGCAGCCACACATGAAGAGGAAATTGAGCCGACTTCCCCACTGCGCCGGAGAAGATGCCTATAGCCGCCCATGTCAGTACCGTGCCGCCCAGAGTCCCGGCTATAGCCAAGCTATGGAGCTGAGCAATGTCAAAGGTGCCGGCGTTATAGAATAAGTAGAGGATAGCCGCCAGAAAGCCAAAGTCACCCAGTCGGGTAACAATAAACGCCTTGGCCGCGGCGTTGCGTGCCGCCGGACGATGGAACCAGAAGCCAATGAGGAGATAGGAACATAAGCCCACCATCTCCCAGAAAACAAACAGCATTAGAAGATTGTCAGCCAGCACCAGACCCAGCATGGAGCCGGTAAACAGGGACATGAAGGCGTAGTAGCGATGATAGCCCGGGTCTCCATGCATGTAGCCCTGCGAGTAAATCTGTACCATCAAGCTAACCACGGTAACCACAATAAGCATAACCGCCGTTAGCGAATCCATTATCAGCCCGAGGTGGATAGTGACCCCGCCTTCGATAACCACCCAGCTAATATCGGGTATGAGCAGTTCATGATGCGGGGCAGCCAGCAGTAACCTTACTACCCAGATTGAAAGCACCAGAGAAGCGAATATAGCCGCAATAGAGATATAGCCACTAATCTTCGGCTTACCGTTCAGGAAGGGCCTTATAAATAGAGCGATTATCAGGAACGATATGAATGGCAGCAGAAAGATAAGCCAAACCAAACTAGGCATTAGACTTCCTTAACACCTCTTCTATAAGATGTTCTTTATCCCCCGGCACCAGGACCCGGTAGGCCGCGGGAGCCTCACCAGACGCCAGGATACGAGTCGGAATCCCTTCATCCTCAAAGAGTTCCTTCCACGCCTCTGCCGCCTTCAAGCTTTCCGCCTTTTTAACTTCTACCCACATCCTGAAACTACCACTTCATAAGATTTATCTCACTGATATCTACCGTCTCGCGGCTCCGATAGATAGCCATTATTATGGCCAGACCGACCGCCGCCTCCGCCGCAGCCACCACCATAATGAAAATGGCGAAGACCTGCCCGGTCAGCAGCAACGGCACAATGTACCGGGAAAAGGCAACCATAGCAATATTTACGGCATTGAGCATAATTTCAATGGACATCAGGACAACGATGGCATTACGCTTGGATAAGGCGCCATACAGCCCGATAGAGAAGAGAATGACCGAGAGGATAAGATAGTGTTCCAATCCTAGCGACATACCGCTATTTCTCCCTCACTATCACGATTGCCCCCAAAATGGCGGCTAGCAAAAGCACCGGTGCGATTTCCAGGGGCAGGATAAACCCACCCTCACCAAAAAGCCTGAGACCGAGAACCGCCGTCGTTGGTTCCTGAGGCGGGATAGCCGACACCGGCCACTGCGTGCTGGTAACGGCAAAGACCACTGCCCCCAGGAATAAAATAGCTACAATAAAAGCCGGGGCCCGCAACTTGTTGCCCGGACTTCCCCGCTGTACTTCCCTGCTCAGCATGATGCCTATAATAATCAAGACTGATATGGCGCCAACATAGACCAACACCTGAACCGCCGCCAGAAAATCGGCACTGAGGGTAACAAAGATTCCAGCCACTGCCAGGAAGCACATGATGAGACTCAGAGCGGCGTGAAAAACGTTACGCACTGCGACCACCGCCAAAGCGGCCATCACTCCGACAATAGCCAACACCCAGAAGCTGATTTCCAGTCCCGTCACTTTTTCACCTTTTCCCGGTCAAGAAGTAGCGTCTGTCTCGGCAAGACTGCCTCAAACTCGGGTCGAGCGTAGCCGCTCGGTTGCTTGTCACCGGTGAGCCGCATGTCCTCCTTGCTTAACACCAGGTCTCCGCGCCGGTAGCTCGCGTGCTCATAGCGGTAATCTATAGACAGTGCATTCCGAGGACAGGCCTCTATGCATAAGCCGCAAAAGATACAATGCCCGCTATCCACCTCAAACTTTTCTACGGCAAACATTATGTCACACGTCAGGCAGCGCTTAGCTTCCTTAACTGCCATCTCCGGACTCAGTCCCATCTCCACCTCGGCGAACCCCTTCACCCGCTCCTCCTCCGAGAGTTCGGAGGGATGCACCCGCCCTCCCGGCTCCGCCCGGGTAAGGGGGGTTATCACTATATCCTGAGGTGGGGCCAGCGTCTCGTCGATTATTCCCTTGCCACCCAGGTATTTATCTATGGATATTGCGCCCCGCCTTCCGGCAGCAATTGCCTCAATCACCGAAGCCGGTCCGGTCACCGCATCACCACCGGCAAAAACCCCTTCCCTATCGGTGGCCAGGGTATCAGCGTCAGCCTGAATCGTATTTCCCCGCCCGATAGTCACGCTAAACTGCTCGGGAATATCCGGGCGCTGACCGATGGCAGCTATGATGTTATCGAAGGGGCGGGTAAACTCGCTGCCCTTGATTGGCTCAGGACGTCTCCTGCCACTGGCATCCGGCTCGCCCAGCTGCATGCGAATAGACTCCAGCTGCAGCCCGCCATCCTGGCTGTAAACCCTTGATGGTGCCGCCAGGAAGTAGATTTCTATTCCTTCAGCCAGAGCCGCCTCCACCTCCTCGGGGTTGGCCGGCATCTCGGCCCGGGTCCGACGGTAAAGGATGGTTACCTCTTTAGTCCCGAGGCGAAGCGCGGTCCGCGCCGAGTCTATGGCGGCGTTACCACCACCGACAACCACTACTTTATCACCCAGCCTGACCCCCCTACCCAGACTGACATCCTTCAAAAACGAGGCACAGTCCACCACCCTGGGGT
>CAZMZA010000081.1:3049-6132 GCA_964570635.1 uncultured Dehalococcoidales bacterium | reverse complement strand
ACCTCATTTCCAACGTACTCGCCTACGGCGGAGACTGGCAGACTTCCGTAGCCTATGGGTTTGGTATCAGAGGAGTCCTCGCCTTCACCGTGGTCCTGCCCAACGGAGACGTTATACGCACCGGTGCACACGGCATAACACCGGGCAACCCCACCTACTGGTACGGTCCCGGACCTGACCTCAAGGGTCTCTGGGAAATGGGTTCCTTCGGTGCCATCGGTGTAATAACCGAGGTGATATATAAACTCCATACCTGGGTTGGCGGTGAGTGGCCCCAAGAGGAGGTCTATGCTCATCCCCCGCTACCCAAGAACCATCGCGTGTACTGGTTCCGATTCGATAAACCTGAACAGGCAATCAAGGCCGGCCATGACATATGTTATGCCGGCATTTCCATCGGAGTTAACCTGACCATGAAGTCAGTCGACGCACTGGTGGGTGAGTGCCACCAGGCTATTACTCTCAAACGCTTTGATGAGGGCTTCTATGAGCCTCACTGGATGTACATAATGCTCGCCGGTTTCTCGCCCCGACAGCTGGATTACGAAGAGAAGATCCTACTGGAGATTATCAAGGAAACTGGCGGGGAGCTGCTTACAGGAGAGCGTAGAAGCCACATGGACGCCTTTAACCAGGATTGCTTCCGGAGTGGCGACTTTGTCCGGTGGATTCGTAACGGCATCTATGCTATCACCGGATTTGGACGAGGCCCCATTGAGAACATGATTGGAGTACACAAGCTCCAGCAAGAAGTAGTCGAAAAGAACGATGTCCCGAACATAAATACCACCTGGCCCTGGTACTATGCCTATGACCGTGGCTACTTCTGGGTGGATGAGCGTGATTTGTATGGCGACCAGCTAGACTATACCAAAACTGTACTACCGATGATAGTCGAAATAGTCAGAAACACCGTTAAGAATCCTTCAGGATACTTCACACTGGCCGAGCCGACAGGAGCCTGGTTTGGTCCCCAGATCGGTCCCAACTTCCACCTCATGCTGAAGAGAATGAAGCAGGTGTTTGACCCCAAGGACATCCTGAATCCTGATGCACTAACCTTCATGAGACCGCCAGAAAAGAAGAAAGAGGAGAAGAAGGAGGGCTGAGATGAGTGAAGTCAAAGACGCCATTAAAGATGGACTCAAGAAAGCTGTCGGCGCCAAAAGTGTGTCCACCGAGCCTGCAGTACTGGATAAGTATTCCCGCGACCAGAGCTTTACTCCACCGCGAAGACCTCACTATGTGGTCAAGCCAAAAACACTGGAAGAACTTCAGAACGTGGTCAGATTCGCCAACGAGCAACTTATGCCGGTCATCCCCTATAGCTCCGGCACAAATTTCCACGGCGGCGCTGTGCCCAATCACGGTGGAATTCTGGTTGACCTGAGCCAAATGAACAAGACTTCTGACCTTGATACCTACTTGCACTGGATATCCATCCAGCCCGGGGTAACTTTTGCCCAACTCCAAGCAGAGATGGGGAAACACGGTCTCAGGACTCTGGTGCCACTGATGGCTCCACCCTCAGCCTCGGTACTGGCTACCTACGTTGACCGAGAACCGGTACCGGCAGCAGCAGATTTCATCTACGGCAACGAGCAGCTGCAGACCATACGAGTAGTCATACCCAACGGGGATAGCTTCACCATGGGCAACCCGGCACAGGAGGGTGCCCCTCACTCCCATATTTTCGGTCCCGGGCTGAACTTCTACCGATTGTTCCTGTGCTCCCAGGGAACCCTGGGTATCGTTTACGAGATTAACCTGAGGCTAATTCCTCTACCCAAAGCACAGAAGGTTCTCTTCTCTGCTTTCGATAATGTCAGCGATGTTATCAGCGCCATGAGGCATATTCAGCGTCAGGAACTTGGTTTCGACTGCTTCGCACTGAACAACTTCGACCTGGCTACCCTGGTCGTAGACGAGGAGCGGGCAGATACCAAAAGCCTGAAGCAAGGCGAATACATCGGCAATACCGGCGCCAAACCCTGGCCTCAGGCTCAGCACAAGCGCTTTGAGGCGCTGAGACAGGCCCTGCCGCCATGGACACTGGTCATTACCCTAGTTGGCTGGGCAAGGCATCCTGAGGAAAAGGTAGAGTATCAGGAGCTTGACCTCAGAGACCTAGCGGCTGATTCCGGCTTTGAACTAAAGCCATCCGTAGGCGGCATAACCGGTCTGAATAAAATCATCGAGGAGGAAATGCTCCTGCCGTGGAGGATGCAGAAGAGGTTCGGTTACCGAGGCACCTGTCACGGACTCATGTTCCATGCCACCGGTAGTGCCCTCCCGAAAATCGAGCAGGCTCTAGCCCAGGTAGCCGCCAAATACCACTATTCATGGGGTGACATCGGAGCCTATGTACAGCCGGTAGAGCGAGCTCGCTCTTTCTATTGCCTGTATGACCTTCACTGTGACCCGACAAACGCCAACGAAGTCGAAAGAGTAAAGACTCTGTTCAACGAGGCCAGCGAGGCAATAATCGACGCCGGCGCATTCTTCGACAAGCCATATGGACCCTGGGCAGAAATGATGTACCGGCGAAACGCAAGCTACGCCGAATACCTGAGGAAAATCAAGGCTCAACTGGACCCCAATAACATTATGAACCCAGGCAAGCTCTGCTTCTAATCTCGTAAGGAGGAGTGTTAATGATTAAGGAACTGCAAGAGTACAGACACTGGTGCTGGAACTGCTTTCGCGATAGCATGTGCAAACACGTGTTCACCTGGCACCTCAAAAGTGCCGACTACGACAATATATGTCCCACTCTAACACGCTATAAATTCGATGCCTACGCTTCCCAGGGCAAAATGGGTGACCTCGCCCGTGCCCTTATTGAGGGCGAACTGGAGTGGTCAGATAAACTGCTCGAGGTCATCTATCAGGACCCGCTCTGTGGCGCCTGCGACTATATCTGCGGACGCATCACCGAAATGCAACCGGGACGGGTAATCCAGGCCATGAGAGCGCAAGCCATCAAAGACGGCATGTCCCCACCAGCCGGTTTCAAGACCTTCCTTGGTGACCTGAGAGAGTACCTCAACCCCTACCGAAAACACGACGCCGAGAGAATTAAC
>CAZMZA010000081.1:0-2949 GCA_964570635.1 uncultured Dehalococcoidales bacterium | reverse complement strand
AGCTCAAGTTCACCAAGCCGATTAACCTAACCGTAACCTACCACGACCCCTGCCACCTGGGCAGAATCAGTAGCGCTGGAATTAGCGGTACCGGGACCTTTACCGGTATCTATGAACAACCCAGAAACATCCTCAGCAGCATACCCGGTGTGCAACTGGTAGAGATAGACAGGACTAAAGACGCTAACTGGTGCTGCGGCGCCGGCGGCTGGCTGAGAAACGGGTACCTTGAGCTTGCCCAATGGACAGCAGACAGGCGCATTGAGGAGGCCAAGACAACCGGTGCCGAGGCCCTGGTCACCTACTGCCCCCACTGCGAGGAGAACCTGGGGGAGGCAATCCAGAGACAAGGCAACGGGATAAGGATATATGACTTGCTGGACCTTGTCCTGCAGGGGCTATAATAAGGAGGTGAGTTTAGTTGATTGAACCTCATGTCTACCAGGCGCTAGCCGACGTGGTCGGCCCTGATTTTATTAGCGATGACCCCCTCGTCCGCCAGACATACTCCAAGGACGGCGGCTTTCCCGGGATTACGAAGAGGTACCGGCAAGACCCGACGGCTATCCCGGACCTGGTGGTTTTGCCCGGGAGTACAGAGGAGGTTCAGGGAGTACTCCGCATCGCCAACAGGTACGGGCTCAGAATCGTACCCCTCATTACTGGCTCCAATATGGTCTCCCTTTCCATACCGACTGAGCTCCGCAGCATCTCACTGGACATGAAAAGAATGGACAAAATCCTGGACATCGACGAGCGGAATATGACAGCCACCATCCAGCCTTACGTGAGCTTCGCCCGGATTCAGGCCGAGGCGATGAAGAGAGGGCTATGGAATGGCGGTACCCCCCTGGCCCCTGGTACTTGTGGGCTCCTGTCCAATATCATTAACAGCGGGACATGGCAAAGCTCCCTGGCCTATGGAGTCGGTCTTCGCTCACTGACAAATCTCACTCTGGTTCTGCCTGATGGTGATATTTTAAGGACAGGCTCGGCAACCATACCTCAATGCGGTAACTTCTGGTGCCAGGGACCGGGACCGGACCTCAAGGGTATTTTCGAGTTCACCAACCACGGTGGGCTGGCAATCATCACCGAGTGTACAGTCAAGCTCCATCCCTGGGCCGGTGGCCCATGGCCCCAGGAGGAGATTTACAATAGACCACCTCTACCCGCCAACCACAGAATTTACTACATCGAATACCCGGATATCGAAGCGATGAACGAAGCGCTGTACCAGATTGCTCACTCGGGTATAGGCACCCACCTCAACGGAGCGTCAAACGGCTGGAACACCGCCATGACCCAGAGAACAGAGGAGCTGGCTGAGAAACGGTGGCGGGAGGGGTTCTTCCCCAGGCACATGATTTATGTAATTACCGCAGGTATTTCGTCACCAAGGCAGTTGGAGTACGAGGAGAACGTACTGAAAGACGTCGTCAAGGACACCGGCGGCAAGTTCAGAGATGACCTGAGGGAAGAGATGTCAACCTGGCACGGTGACGCCTTCTGCGACGGGTGTGGCAGTCGCTTCCAGCGGCACGGCAGCTTTTCCTCCATAAAGCTTGGCTGCGGTCATATAGACAACCACCGTGAATTCTTCGAGAGGTCTCAGGAAATAGTGGAGAGGCATCCACACTATATGTTCGACGAGGAGACACCCTGGGTGTACATCTTTGAACGGGGGTACTACGCACTATTCGAAGATGATACTGTCTTTGACCAGTCTGACTACGAGGAAGTGAAGCAAGCCCGTGACATGAATATAGACGGTTTCATTCGCACAGCCAAAGAAGACCTGCTCGACCTGGGTTACTACTATATGGAGCCCGTACTGACCATATCCTCACCAACGGTGGGTCCCAATGCCAAGCACTGGGTAGCCCATATAAAGCAAGTCTTCGACCCCAAATATACCATGAACCCGGGAAAACTGATACGACCGGAATAATAAGGCCGGAAGAAGACCAGTGGTTTCTGCTTCCTGCCTCAGCGCAAGTGAAGAAAGGGGGTAGACAATAGTGAGTGATGGCATCCTGAAGGAATTAGCCGCTATCGTCGGCGCAGATAATGCCTCCGATGACCCTTTTGTCCTGGACACTTATTCACGAGACCAGAGTTTCGCCCCGCCGAGGAGACCAAACTATGTGGTTCGGCCAGGAAAGGTAGAGGAGGTCGAAGAGATAGTCAAACTGGCCAACAGCCATATGATGCCGATTATCCCCTACAGCTCGGGTACTGATTTCCACGGAGGTAGCGTACCCCAGCACGGGGGCATTCTGGTAGACCTGCGAAGGCTGAACAACATCGTCTACATTGACGAGAGGAACTGGCACGCACTGATAGAGCCCGGGGTAACCTACGCGCAACTTCAGAAAGAGCTGGCCAAGCGCAACCTCAGGGTAGCCGCCCCCATCACCAGCCCACCATCAGCCTCAATCCTGGTCGACTATATAGAGAGGAACCCGGTCATTACCGCCGCCGATTTCATCTTCGGTAACGAGCTCTTCAGCACCTATGATATGGTAATGCCTACCGGTGAGCTTTTCACGATAGGCCATCCACCTACTTCAAAGGCTCGGGCTATGGCTGCCGACGGTCCCGCCCTGGACTTCTACCGCCTGTTTATGGGTGCCCAGGGAACATTCGGAATAGTGGTGCGGATGGCAATAAGACTCCTGGGGCTGCCCGGCGCCCAGAGGGTTCTCTTCATACCCACTGATACGGTCAAAGAGGCGGCAGAAATCATACAGAGAATCGAACGCAAGGAACTGGGGCTGGAATGTTTTGCCCTGAACAGCTTCGATATGGCGGCTCTCCTGGCAGCAGACCCAGCCCAGGACGACAAGCTGAGAAAGGGAAAGTACGTCGGTAATCATGGGGCTAGGCCGTGGGCTGCAAAGCAGCTCGCCCGGTTCGAAACCCTCAGGGCAAGCCTGCCTCCCTGGA
>CAZMZA010000080.1:0-6159 GCA_964570635.1 uncultured Dehalococcoidales bacterium | reverse complement strand
ACCATGCACCCTTTAAGACTCCACAGGCATTGCGGAGCCATATTCGAAATATGCATCCCGAATATATACTTGAGGAGGAAGCCCGGGAGGTACCCATTGTCGAGGAAGATTTCGCCACCCTGCTCAAGAAGTTCAAGATAAGGGCCGACCTGTCTGCTAATATTGCCGAAAATATATCCCACACCGGCGGCCCCAGGGTATTTGAGGACCCTGAAATACTTCTCAAACGTCTGTCTTCCTGGAGCAGCGATATCCCCCCGGCCAAGCGAAAGAACATCATCGAGCAGTGGTTCGCCGAAAGGGGAGTCGACATTCCTCCGGATATTCAGCAAATGACGGGTATGACAGCCGAGCAAATCAGCAAAGAGGAGAAAGCGACAAGAGACCGCGACCCTGAGGTCCGCTATATCTTTGATACCGATGTGAAACAGGTCAGGATGGCAAGGGAAGGGGAGCGGGGAGGAACGCTGGCTCAGGCAAAGGAGTTAAAGAGAATGGCAGAAGAAGATGAAGGGGGAGGAAAAGAATCACCATTCGTACAGGACAGCGCGGGCAACTGGGCGCTCAATCCCAATGCCAGGGTCGGCGGTGTCGAGCTTATGGCTTTTCAGTCTTTGATGAAAGCCCAGGAGAGAGGGGATTCTTTAGATCCCGTCGAGGCGATGACCAGGGCCGCGGAACAGATGAAAATCCTTCGTGAAAGTTTTGGCAGTGGCGGTAGTACCTTGCCGGCCTGGATGAGCGACCCGGTTGCTTTTGTTGATGCGATCAAAAACATCACCGGAGGTAAAGGAGAGGACGGCGCCTTAAAAGAATCACTGGCGGAAATGCAACGGACGATTGAAGAGTTGAAGGAAGACAAGTGGCGAATGCAGTTTGACGCCCAGCAGAAGCAGATCCAGGATATCACCGGTGTGCTGAATAGAACGCTGGAGGCGATGTCGGATATGAAGAAGGAGAGGGTCGGGCGAACCGAGATGGATATCCTCTACGAGATCGCCGAAAAGGGGATCGACCTGGCCAAAACCGAACTGCCCGGTCTGAGGAGGGATATCAAGGAAGCGGTCGGGTCGGTAGCGCTGCCTTCGTCCAAGACTCCCGAACAGAGGGAAGACAGAAAGAAGAAGTTCAAACAGGCCATCAATACCGACAGTGAGATCGAGGATCTTGGCCGGCGGGTGTTCTTCACAGAAAGTTGACGAAAGCATTATTAGCGCTTAGAATTTAATCAATTAGAATATAAAAAATAGAACTTAATTAAACGGGGCAAGCGTTTGCTTGCCCCGTATTTTTTTGGAGGGGAAGGATATGCCACTTGGACCGCCAAAACCGCCCGGGATAAAATTGCCTTCCAGTCCCCTGGATGCCCTGCGGGATATCATACGCGAGGGACGTGAACAGATAGAGAAGGCCGGCAGGGACATACGTTCACTTGCCGATGAGTTCCACAGTGGTTTCCCCAGCACGATATCTGCCATTTGGGGCGGCGAGAAGGCGCCTGAAATTGAGCCACAGAGCCTCGTACAAAGCCCTACACCTGAAAGTAATCCGCCGGCTCCAATAGCCACCGCCTGCGTGGCCTGTGCCGTCGGTCACTTTTCTACCAGCTCCGGACTGATCAAGGAAGCCTTGAGATTCAAGGGTGAAGGCATGACCAGCCACGAGATTTTGGACAGGATTGCCGGCTCCCTCGAGGAGCAGAATGCGCTGGAGAGAGAGGACCTTACCCAGGAAAAGATACAGCGTCTTCCGGAGTGGGAAAAACCGATAGCTTATGAGGCGCTCGAACAGAGCCGGCAACTCCGACACAGGCTGGAAACTATCCAGGGCATCGACGAGCTGGAGCAACTCGCCGCCGACACCAGGGTCTATTACTTGAGACTGTCCCGCGAATGGTACCGGGGAAGATTCAGCAACTTAGGCGTGAAGAAAGCCGATGCCATAGCGCAGAGGGTAGGTGAGGAGTGATTATCAAATGCGCCTGGTGCCAAAAGATTCTGGGGGAGAAACCACCTTATGAGGACAAGAGCGAAACGCATACTGTTTGCGAGGAGTGTCGGAAAAAGTATTTCCCAAATCTACCAATGACGATCAGCGGCCCCCAAATAACCCCCGCCAAGGTACAACAGATAATGGAGGCGGGCCGAAGTCAGCTAAGCCCCGAGGAGTTTGAGGAGCTGCAATCCTTACTCCTTGACCTGGAGATTTACGGCTTCACCCCCTGGATAAACACCCAGCTGGGTAGGCTCATGGCCAAGATACAGTGGGAACTGGAGATAGCACCTTCACCGGAGTGGGAAGAGGCGCTCATCGCCTGCGATAGAGCCTTCCTTGGGAGTGAGTTGAAGGACATGTGTCTCGATGCCGGAATGTCTACTGAGGGGCACAAGAAGAAGCTCTGCGCGAAGCTATACCGGTCGAATGTCCCCGAGGTGGTGGCAGTCATGGAGCCATACCTGACGGAGGAGACTCCCGAGCGACAGGAAGTCGAGCGGCTTCCTCAGACAGATCACCTTTATGTCCAAAAGCTGAGGCAGGTCAAGGACAGGCTTGAGGAGCTTCACAGGAGGGCTCCGGAGGAGGTTTACCGGCGGAAGAACCTTATTCAGCAAGCCATTACGGAAAGGGAGAAGGGCCGCCAGAGGATAATGCCGGAACTTACCATTGAGGAGCTGAGAGATGTGTTGAAATTTACCGAACGTTTATACAGGTAGGAGGCTACATGAAAGGCGGAATTACGAAACGAATCGAGGATATAAATAAAGCCCTCGACCAAAAGCAGATCAAGAAGGCTCTTTATCTCAGTGAAGCTAAAGGGCTGGAAAAACACCATGAGTGGATTCAGGAGGCGGCGAGCACCTGCCTGGCCAACCGGGAGGACAAGGCCACCTGCGAGCAAGCTATCCTTAGAGCCAGGGAAAAGGTTCAGGGTACGGTGAGCCTCCCGATTGACGATACCAGCCTTGAAGGATTGGAGGAGTATATGACCGAGCAGAAATTACCTGAAGAGAAAAGTGAGAGAAACGTGAGAGAAACTGAGGAAAAAGTGAGAGAAACGGGAACTGCCGAGGCCCCGGCGACTCCCACCAGCTTTCTGGCCAAAGCCCAGAAGACCGACGAAGAGCTGTTCGATGAATGCGAGGAGTGCCACGTCGCCGTCGCCGCGTCCAGGTTTGCCGATGTCTGCGCCGAGAACCGCGATGAGGCCGGCGGCGGGTGCGAGCTCATAAGCCGCAGCCTTGCGAACGAGAATACCGAGCCGGTTGACTGGATAAAGGCAATGGTTGAGACGGCGGAAAAGGCCGAGGGGAAAGCGAAAGAGGAGATGGTCGGGGCTATCACCGAGCTGACCGAGTATCTTGAGCGGCGGAGTAGCACGCTTTTGAAAGCGCTTGACAAGGAGCAGGGTGATGCCTAAAAAGCCGCCGTTGTATCCTCACGTGACAAAGGGCAGTCAGAAAAAAGGAACCAACATGTGGCGCTGTAGACAATGTGGTTGGACCGCGTGGAATGTAAGCTATTGCCCGAGATGTGGCAGCAGAGACCTAGTAGAATTGACTTCAGAGGAAGCTCTGCAATTTTACCGCACCGGCCACTCGGTTATACCTATGAGCCGACAGGATAAGCCGGACAAATGGGACGTGGCCATATTTGAAAAATGGCTCCGTTTGGCCAGAGAGAAGGGCACCGATGTCATCAAGGTAAGGCTGGCCGAAGATTTTGGCGCTCAACCTGGCTGGGTGCGCTATAACGTAGAGGTAAGTGCCAAAGAAGTGGAACCTTAGGAGGTGAGAGAATGCCCAGGCAACCGCTGTACCCGCATATACCCAAGAGTAGAAATACCTCGCCGCGTGTCTCCAGTTATTCCCCGGATATCAGGTTGAGATTCCTTCCCGACAGCCCGGAGCTTCTTACCCAGACCATGAACGGCACCGGCTTACGCGCCAGGCTGGAGAACGTCTTTCTGCAGGCGATAGACAGGGCAAAGAGGGTAAAGTCATGGTAGTAACCATGGCGCCGCCACGAGTCCTCACCATGGAGGAATACGAAGGGGCCTGGAAGCCCCAGGGTTGGCATCTCATCATCATCGGCCCTACCTCTACCTGGAGGCAGGACTGGGGTGAGTGGGAGGCAATAAGAGACATCGTCCAGAACGCCCTCGATGAAACCGAGTCATACCGCTGGGGCTATGGTGATGAGGGGTTGTGGATTGCTGATACCGGTAGAGGTGTATCCGTCGCCGACTTCCTGCTGGGTCCGCCCAAGATAAAGCCTGACTACGCCCGGGGCAAATTTGGCGAGGGTATGAAGATTGCCGCTCTTGCCCTGCTCAGGAAGGGCTACTCGGTAAAAGTGGATACGGCGGGGAGGGAGATCTGGATTATCTTTCTGGAGCAGAGGGTAAACGGTAGAGCCGAGACCCTGGCCGCTCTCTGGCGCTCCAATGGAAATACCAGGGGAACAAAATTCCACATCATCGGTTACACGGGTCCCGCCTTCGAGCGCTACTTCGCCGTTAACTTGCCCCGAAGTCTTATCTTGGCCGAAGTGCCCAGCCCACTTACCGAGCCGATAAGGCGCTACAATCAACTCATCAGCGCGGTAAACATGGCGTCCAGCCCCACCGGCGGGGTGATATATGCCCGCGATATTTATATGAGAGATATAAAGAGCCCATTTTCGTACAACCTTTGGGGGTTCGACATGGCCCCCGACCGCCATGGCCCGAAAAACGAAGCAGACCTGTGGGTGGACGTGGGCAGGCTGTGGTGCGGCGTCAGTAATATGTTCCTGATGGAGCGGTTCCTGGAGATGGTGCTGGAGCCTCCCCGGGGAATGTCGGATGAGACTCGCAAGATCAGCATGGATGCCTATTCCATGGGCAGCGAGCCGGTGACCGGTAAGCGCTATGTCGATTTGGTTCGGGAAAGCGCTCCGGCATGGCAAAAAGCGTGGCGCAAGGTCGCTGGAGTAAACGCCGTTATCAGGACCACGGACCGCTGGGACGGAATGGTCAAGCACCTGGGGTACACGTCAGTCAGCCTCCAGTGGGGGGTTAAGGACGCCCTGTCCATGGTGATCACCAGCGACGACGCCCTCATTCAGGAGAGCCAGGAAAGGTTGAGGGAGACCAAGGCGCTGCCCGACGACACACTGACGGCAAGGGCTAAAACACATCTGGAGTTGGCCAGGGCAATAGCTAACTGGTTCGGGGTCAACAAGATTTACGCCTCGATTATTCCGCCGGCCTCGGACCGGGTGCGCACCGCAGGCCTGTATGACCACTCCCTGGAGGAAATCATACTTCACCTGGAAACTCTGGAGAGCGCCAAGCGAACCGTTGACGCGGTAATCCACGAGCTTGGCCACCACAGGGCGTATAAGACCACGGGAGACATCAAGCTTGCCGAGGACTTACAGCCCGCTCATAGCGAGGCGATGACATCGGTGGCGGCCAGGGTTGTGGAAATGGTGGCCGACGGACGATTTGACACGTACCTCAAGGAGGTGGTTTGGTAAACTGAACGGGGAGGTGAGGCAAATGATTAAAGAGCTAGAAGAAGGAAGTATTGTCCGGTTGAAGTCCGGTACTGAGGGCTGGGTAAAAGGACAAGTTGTGGAATATTTCGATGTTATTCCCACAGTAAGCGGTTATATGTACGGCGGAGGCATGACGCCTGGCTATAAGGTGAATATTCTCGAGGGCAAGCACAAAGGCGAAACTATCCGGGTGCCAGAAAATTATGTAGAACCTTATAAGACCGGACGGGAGCCGTTATATCCGCATGTACCAAAGAGCCGGCAGACGCAATTTCCGCATACGCCTAAGGGGCAAGTGTCTCGCTTGCCCCAGACCAAGGAAAAGCTATACCAGAGAGGACCGGACGGGTATCCCGTTGGGGCTGACAATATAATGCGCGATGCCTGGGGAGCCATCCCGGAACCTGACCAGCCATTCTGGAGCGGAAAGGGCTTTATCAAACCAGTCAAGATATATGGTTGGCAGTGGTCCCCGGACTATCATAGTTGGCGGGCTTACGTCAGGTTCCCGGATGGGACCGAAACATGGACAAGCCCATTGAAGCAGACTGGCGGCAGCATGGAACTTCTGGCCAGCACCGAAGGCAACCCGATTAGAAAGTTTTGCTGCCGGCTGTG
>CAZMZA010000079.1:0-6185 GCA_964570635.1 uncultured Dehalococcoidales bacterium | reverse complement strand
GAACCTGACCGCCATAGAGTACAAACTCCTGTCCTACCTGGCACGCAATGCCGGGCGGGTACTTACCCCTGACCAGATACTGGAGAAGGTCTGGGGGAAGGAATACACCGCCGAGCCCCACCTGCTTCGGGCAATCATGACCCGGCTCAGGCAGAAGCTAAAGGACGATGCCAGAAACCCCAAGTACATCATAACCAGACACGGCATAGGCTACATGATGGTGAAGGAGACATAAGCGAATATGTCCCCTTTATGTCACCTGTAAAAGTGCCCCGCTTTCGCTCCTGACGAGCTATTCTTTCATTTTCTGACCCTAACCGTCCTGCCAATATTGCCTGACGCCAACCGTTCTATTATGATATATGATTAGGTATGGAAACAATCACTGTCCGATTTTACACCCTGTGGAAACTTTACCTGGGCACAGACAGCCTCTCTCTACAGGCGCACGATATGGAAGAGGTGGTGGCCCAGATAGAAGAGAGGTTTGGTGACCAGCTCCGGGAACAACTCCGAGCACATGGAATCCAGTCAGACCTACCGATGCTCGATTATAGTCTTCTCCTGCTCAATGGCCGCAATGTTGACAAACAGAACCTGGGACAAATCGAAGTAAAGGCGGGGGATATCCTGCATATTCTCCCTCTCGCCATGGGGGGATAACCGTAGCCGTTGAGCTTAAAGGTCCGCAGACTAACCAAAACTATGGAATGCTACTTAGCACTCTCTGCTATCGTAACCACGCTCTACAGACACAATGCTTCATCTCTATTCTGGTATTGACATCCCCAGAACTGGGGGGCTATATTGGAAGTCCTAAGATGTAAAGTGGCCAAAGAAAGTACATATAGAGAGTGAGGAACTGACAGAAGCAGGCGGAGGCCGTGCTGTCGGTTTTGAGAGTGCCAATGGCAGATTACTGGGTACTGTTAGTCAGCTACATAATTGGCCTTTTCCCTTCCGCCTATATAGCCGGGCACCTTGTAAAAGGCGGCGATATTAGAAAAGTTGGCGACCGGAACGCTGGCGCAGCAAATGTTTATCGGAATATCAGCCATGTAGCCGGTATAGCCGTCCTAGCAGCTGACATTGGTAAAGGGGCCTTAGCCATTCTTCTTGCTCAGGCTGTTGCGTCGCAGCCAATTGTGTTGTTATCTGGAGTGGCAGTGGTGGCAGGACACAATTGGCCTATATTTCTTAGGTTCAAGGGGGGACGAGGTCTGGCCACCACAATCGGCGTCTTGCTGGTCTTGCTAACGGTACCGATGGCTATACTTTCAACCGCAGGTATTATTTCGCTTTGGAAAAAGCGTAACATGTTAATAACAGGCTCCATCATGTTTGCCCCTCTGCCGCTACTGGCGTGGCTATTTGGAGCGTCAAACACTCTTATAGCATACAGCGTAGCTCTTCCCTGCCTTGCAGGCATAATGCATTTGGTCACCACGAGGCATCTTTCCCAGGAGCAAAAGGAAGAGGCGCTACACTGGTGATAGAAACTAATCTGAGTATTCGGCGCCTTACCTTTGCGCTTAATGTCTTTTTGCTAGTCCCGAAGCTAAGGAACCCCAGGCCAAACCTTCAGGGCAAGCTTTGAAAGCCACCCCGTCTTCTCTCTATTGCTTCAGGGTCCCAATACTGACGGAATGTTCAGACCGGGGGGCACGCAAGCACAATTTAGCCGTTTGTCACCTGTTAGCTGTCCACTCCCTCCTTGCCGCCGAAGCACCGTCAGCATAAAATGGGGACGATGGGAAGGGGGCAAAAATGATTCTGGGCGATATAGTACGACAGAATGCCAACAAGTATCCTCGGAAGACCGCGGTAGTATTTGGCCCGGTGCGTCTCACTTTTGACGACTTCAGCCGCCGGGTAAACAGTGTCGCCAATGCCCTAGTGGCTTTGGGGATGCAGCCGGGGGACAGGGTAGGTATTATTCTTGATAACTGTCACCAGTATGTTGAACTCTATCTCGCCGTGGTAAAAGCCGCCGGGGTGGCAGTGCCAGTCAACACAGCCCTGACAGCTCAAGAGATGGCTGCCATCCTAAACAATGCCGAGATAAATGCGCTCGTTTTCGGGAAGAGGTTTGCCCCTCTTGTTGATTCTTTGCTCAAGGAGCTCGATTCGGTGAAGGTTCTGGTAGTGGTTGGTAACTCTACTAAGGATGCCAGTAACTATGAGCAACTGGTAGCACAATATCCCCCCACTGAGCCGCAAGTTGAGGTGAGAGAACAGGATGTGGCCTGTCTCCTATACACCAGCGGGACTACCGGGCTGCCCAAGGGAGCTATGATGACGCACCGGGCGATGATAGAGGTCGCCATCAACTGCATTAATATTTGCCGCTACCAACACGATGACGTAGGACTGATAATGACACCGCTCTTCTGGGCCATGGCTATGATGGCCCACATCGTACCCCTGTTCTATCTGGGCGGCACCGTAGTCGTCACCGATAACTATGCCACTGAGGCTATCCTTGAGCTTATCCAGAGTGAGAAGGTAACCTCAACGGCAATGGCACCTCCATCGGTTGCGGCCATAATTGAGCATCCTCAGCGTAGTAACTACGACCTCAGCACTCTCCGCTGTGTTATATTGGGTGGTGTACCCGTGCCTGTTGAAGCTCATAAGCGGGCTATCCAGGCCCTGGGAAATGTCTTCCTCAAGGCTTACGGCTTGAGTGAAACTGGTCCCGTAAGCTGCCTCTTCCCTGAGGAGCAGGTAACCGAAGGACCGCCCGAATTGGTCAAGAGGCTTGCTTCATGTGGCCGACCGGCCGGCAATGTTGAACTCAGGGTAGTTGACGATGAGGGGAGAGATACAGCGCCCGGTCAGGTAGGTGAGGTAATCGTCCGAGGAGATAACTTGATGAAGGGCTACTGGAAGATGCCGCAGGCCAGTGAAGAAGCGTTGAAGGGTGGTTATATGCATACCGGTGACCTCGCCACGCTGGACGAAGATGGCTACCTATACCTGGTGGGCAGAAAAAAGGACCTGATTGTCAGTGGTGGTAGGACTATCTACGGGGTAGAGGTGGAGGAGGTAATTAGCCAGCACCCGCACGTTACTGAGGCAGCGGTAATAGGCATACCCGACGAAAAGCTGGGAGAAGCCGTCAAAGCTGTGGTGTCCATACAGAAAGGGGCAAAGGTAACCGCCGAGGATATCATGGCGTTTTGTCAGCAGCGCTTGCCTGACTACGCCTGCCCGAAATCTGTAGTCTTTGTTGAAAAGCTACCCCGCAACCCGACGGGAAAGGTGTTGAAGAGAGTGCTGGAGACAAGATACCGCCAACCTTCATAATAAGCGGGGTATCATTACCTATTTCCCCCAATTCTATTCGAAAGGGAATTCCCTGTTTTTGTCCTTTGCCATGGCCCGCAGCATCTTAATTTGACTCGGAAAAATGGCGGGGGATTCATCAGCCGACCGGTTAACCAGGGAAATGGATTCCGTGGGACAGGTAGAAACACAAAGCCCGCAACCAATGCACCTGTCCTCATGCATGACGGTAAGGTCGTTTTCAATCTGGATGGCATGTACCTGACACCGCTCAACACAGGTTCCACAGGCAGAACAGGTCTCTTCATCTTTTACGGCGTAGTAATTTGATTTCGCTATGACTCCGGGATTATTGTATTTTGTTAAAGGTGCTAAAGCCTTACAGCAGCAGCCACAGCAATTACATATAAATAACCTCTCGCCTGAGTGGTTTGAGGAAAAGTGAATCAAACCATCCTCCTCGGCTCTTAGAAGTATCTGCCTTGCCTCTTCCTTTGAAATCTCCCGGCCAAGTCCGTTTTCAATGTAAAAATCCGCCCCCTGCCCAAAAGTCAAACAAGTCTCCAGAAGCTTATCACACCCGCTGCCAACCATCCTTGCTTCTTTCCGGCAAATGCATTCGGCCACAGCAAATCTGGTATGTGACTCGATAATCTCAGACGCCTTTTCATAGGGTTGAATCTCGGTGCTTCCCTGTATCTCCTTCTCAACAGGGATAACGCGGAATCCGCCTACTTTTGAGTCTTGCCATGAAGGTGCCAGTCCCTCGTCGTAAAATCTTTCATATAATTCGACGTTTTCCCGGGTCAAATTATTCAACTGGAATTCCCATATTCCAACCATCCACGGCACTAGGAAATAGTAAGGTTCCCCCCCGGCTACATTGGCCCGCAGGAGCAAACCCCTTTTTGACATGCCGTAGAGGATTTCACCTAACTCTTTTTCATCCCTATCCATCCTCTCGGCTACAATCGAAACCGGTTCCGGCGTGGGTCGCAGGAACAACATAATCTCGGCCTCTTCGGGAGTAAAGAGACGCTGCAATATTTCCAGCTCCACGCCGCTCTCAGTTTTAGGGAACCCTTCGGGAAACATATTGAGTCTTTCACGAAGTTTCTCATAAACGTCAGACATAGCGTCCTCCCCTGTAAATTTACAACCTCCACCAAAATACGGTAGTCCTGAACACTTTCAGGACTACTTCATTGCGCTAAATCGGGGGAGTTTTCCGCCCCTCATACCAGACTACTTCTTCTCAGCCAGATACTTCTCCGGGTCCTGGTCAAATGCCTTCTTACAAGCCACAGCACAGAAGTAGTATTTCTTTCCCTTGTACTCAGAAGTAGCTGCTGCCTGGCTCTCTTCCACCTCCATCTTGCACACAGGGTCAATTGCCATTGCCTCACCTCCTTTGGTTACTTTAGCTGGCTTGAACCTCCTCAAGCGCAGTGAGTTGGATACTACGGTAATGGAGCTGGCGGCCATAGCCGCCGCAGCCAGGATTGGGTTGAGGAACCCGTAGCTACCCAAGATAAAATGGAGCCCTGCGGGAACACCGGCACGCCCGAAGACAAGGTAGAGTACCCCTGCCGCCACCGGGATAAGAGCGGTATTATAGGCGAATGCCCAGAAGAGGTTCTGCTTTATCGTCCTCATGGTGCGCTTGCTCAGCGAGATAGCGGTTACAATGCCCATCAAATCACCGCTAATAAGCGTGATGTCTCCGGTCTCTATGGCGACATCGGTGCCAGTGCCGATAGCAATGCCCACATTCGCCTGGGCCAGGGCCGGGGCATCATTTATGCCGTCGCCCACCATCGCCACCACTTTCCCCTCCTGCTGAAGCTTCTTCACCTCCTCCGCCTTGTGTTCTGGCAGCACCTCGGACAGGACACGGTCAATGCCCACTTCCTGAGCAATAGCCTCGGCAGTACGCCGGTTGTCCCCGGTGAGCATCACCGACTCGATACCCAGCTTGTGTAGCTTTTCTAAGGCCTCTCTGGCATCGGGCTTCAGGGTATCAGCTAGGGCAAGAATTCCAACCGCCTGACCATCCACACCCAAGAACATCACCGTCTTGCCTTCTCCCCAGAGGCGTTCCGCCTCTGCCTCCAGTCCGTCCAGGGAAAGACCTCTCTCCTTCACCAATCTAAGGTTACCCAGAAGAAGCTTCTTTTCCTGCACTGTAGCCTCCACACCGTGTCCCGGGATGGCATTAAAACCTGAGGCCGGAGATACCTCCAGCTTTCTCTCTGAAGCCGCCTTGACTATAGCCTCGCCGAGCGGGTGTTCCGAGCCATGTTCGACAGAAGCTGCCAGCCGCAGAATCTCCTCTTCTGAAGAAGGAGGGGCGGCGATTATATCGGTCACCTCGGGTTCACCTCGGGTCAAAGTACCCGTCTTGTCCAGCAGCACCGTACTTACCTGGTGAGACCTCTCCAGTGCCTCGGCACTCCTGATAAGCACACCGTACTCAGCCCCCTTGCCGGTACCGACCATAATCGCAGTCGGGGTAGCCAGTCCCAGGGCGCAGGGACAGGCGATAATAAGCACAGCCACAAAGTTGAGAAAAGCAAAGGTAAGAGCCGGAGGTGGACCTACAAAGTACCAGATTATGAAGGTAGCGATGGCAATGCCGATTACTATCGGCACAAAGTAGCTGGCGACGATATCAGCCAAACGCTGAACAGGTGCCTTGCTTCCCTGGGCCTCCTCTATAAGCCTGATAATCTGGGCGAGGGTCGTGTCTTTCCCCACCTTGGTCGCCTCGAATTGAAAACTGCCCGTCTTATTAATGGTGGCACCGATAACCCCATCACCGACCTTCTTCTCCACAGGGATACTCTCCCCGGTAATCATGGACTCATCAACGCAGGAATAACCCTGGCGAATAACGC
>CAZMZA010000078.1:0-6246 GCA_964570635.1 uncultured Dehalococcoidales bacterium | reverse complement strand
CTTTCGTGGTGCCCAAAAGCGGAGAGAGCACTACCGCAGAAGAGATTATAGAGTATTGCCGGTCAAGCTTGGGCTTCAAGCGCCCCACGGCAGTTGTTTTTCTTGATTCTCTGCCTCGCAACCCTATGGGTAAAGTACTGAAGAGAGTGCTTCGCGAGCAGTATGAAAGTTCTAGCTCTTGAGTAAAAGACGTTAGGAGGAAGGCTTAGATGGCGAACCAGGTGGGTAAAAGGTACGTCTGCCCGAAGTGTGGCTCAGAGTTCATTGTTACTAAGGGAGGGGAGGGGACTCTTAAGTGTTGCGGACAAACGATGGAGCAAAAGCAGACCAAGTAGTATCCTGCGTTGGACAGAATCTGTTTCACATGCGGAGGTAGGGACATAGATGAATCAACTGGGTAAGCGATATCAGTGCGAGGTTTGTGGTACCGGGGTGCTCTGCACTAAAGCCGGTGACGGTACGGTCGTCTGCTGCGACAAGGAAATGACGCCTCAGGAGCCCAGACCTTTGCCTTCGTCAGATTGAGGCTTGTATTGTATAGGCCCCGAACTTCTAGGTTAACTCCCGAGCCAGCTATTCCAAAACGCCATCCACTATCAACTGAAGACAGTGCTGGCAAGGAGGCGAGATGAGAAAGACCACGGAACTAGACCGACTATTCAGCCCATCTTCAATCGCCATAATAGGCGCTTCCAAGG
This sequence comes from uncultured Dehalococcoidales bacterium, assembly GCA_964570635.1. Lineage (GTDB taxonomy): Bacteria > Chloroflexota > Dehalococcoidia > Dehalococcoidales > CAYYQY01 > CAYYQY01. Next base: position 5,548 of record CAZMZA010000078.1, on the reverse strand, counting down.
ATACAGAGAAGGGTGGCGGGTTCATCTTGAACGGGCTCCTGGTGGGCGGCTTCAAGGGTAAGCTGTACCCGGTTAACCCCAAGCAGGAAGAGATTATGGGACTCAAGGCTTATCCCAGTGTCTTGGACATTCCCGGGGGGGTTGATGAAGCTATCATCGCCGTTGCTGCCAGGATTGTGCCCCGGGTTATGACCGAGTGCGGTCAGAAGGGCGTGAAATTTGCTGTGGTTCACAGTTCCGGCTTTTCCGAGCTGGGTGCCGAGGGTAAGGAGCTCGAGGGCGAGATGCTGCAGGTCGCTCAGCAGGGTGGCACTCGTATCGTTGGTCCCAACTGTATGGGCTTGTACAATGCCCATGTGAATCTCAACACCATTCTTACCGAGGCCTATTTAACCGGTGACCCGGGTTCGGTTGCCTTTATAGGTCAGAGTGGTTGGGCTAGCGAGAACTTCATTTCGAGGGGCTACGAGCTTGGGCTGCGCTGTAGCAAGGTGGTCAGCATTGGCAATCAGAGTGACCTGACGACCGAAGACTTCCTAGGATACTTTGCCACCGACCCCCAGACGAAGGTTATCGCCTGTTATATTGAGGGGATTAAGCGGGGGAGGGAGTTTCTTCAACTGGCAAAGCAGGTTTCTCTGAAAAAGCCGATAATAGTGTGGAGGGGAGGTAGAACAGAAGCCGGCATCAGAGCCGCTGCCTCACACACTGGTGCCTTAGCTAGTAATAGTGCCGTTGTTGAGGCTGCCTTCAGGCAGGGCGGAGTGGTCAAAGCCAATGATTTTGAGGAACTGCTGGACCTGGCTATAGGCTTCTCCAGTCCGGTTCTACCTGCCGGAAACAGGCTGGGGCTGATAGTGGAGGCCGGTAGCGGGGCAGTTACCGGTTCTGATATCTATGAAGAACTCGGGCTGGCCATGCCCATCTTATCTGCGGAGACTCAAAAAGAATTGGACGATACTATTCGGGATATGGTAATGGCTACTCTCAATCGGCGTAACCCGGTGGATTTGGGCTGGCTTACCTATGATATCTCGCCTAAGCTCCATCTTGAGTGTGCTCGTATCCTGTCCAAAGAAGTTGATGCTATCGTGACCCTGTGCTATTCGCGCCTGGTTGAGGATTTCATTACCGAACTGACGAATTTCAGAGACGGGACGCAGAAGCCCATTATGTTGGTGGCGGGTCTGCCAACCATGGAGAAGGAGGGCATGACCCGGCTGGTTAGAAGTGGAATTCCTACCTACACCATCCCGCAAAGGGCACTCAAGGTTCTCTCGGCGATGGTTCGTTACTCTAACTATCGGCAGCAGGGCGGATGAGTAACGTGGCTTGACCAATCTACGCTTGGGCCTGCCCGGTCAATTGCTACCATTTTATGCTGTACCTTTGGATTGTTGCCAGAGGGCTGGACTTCTGGCGGCAAGGGGTGTAAAATCGATACGATATCTTGGACATTTTGAGTAGTACAGGACTGAATACGCGTAGCAACTGGCAATATTTATTTTCCCCCCATTCTATAGCTGTCATTGGAGCCAACGGTACCCCAGGGTCATGGGGGTACAGCATAATGATGCGTCTCCGTGACTCGGCTGAGAGACACATTTACCCGGTGAACCCTACGCTCTCGGAAGTCACGGGCATAAGAGCTTATAACAGCGTGCTTGACATCCCTGGCCCGGTTGATTTGGCAGTTATAGTCGTACCGGCTTCAATAGTTCCTGCCGTGTCTCGGGAGTGCGTGCAGAAGGGAGTAAAAGCCGCGGTTGTTATTTCCAGCGGGTTTGCCGAGACCGGTGAGGAAGGTCAGAAATTGGAAGCCGAGTTGTTGGCGGTTGCCCGGCAGGGAGGCATGCGCTTTATCGGGCCCAACAGCATGGGGCATGCTGATACTTCGTCACGCCTCGCTACTACCGCCTGGATGAAGGAAATCAAGCCGGGTCCGATGGCGGTCATATCTCAAAGCGGCAACTACGGTGAGCGGATAATCTATAGCGGGATGGCGGCAGGGGTCGGCTTTAGCAAGTTCATCAGCAGTGGTAACGAAGCTGACCTGCGCCTGGAAGACTACCTGGAATATCTGGCACAGGATGAGGACACGCGGATAATTGCGGCTTATATTGAAGGGCTGAGGGAGGGCAGGCGTTTCTTCCGGTTAGCCAAAGAGACTACCGTTAGAAAGCCAGTAATAGTGATTAAATCAGGTGCGACCGAGGAGTCCGCCAGGGCAGCCCGTTCTCATTCGGGGGCTCTGGCCGGGTCAGACGAAGTCTACACGGCTGCCTTCAGGCAGACCGGAGTAATCAGAGTAGATAGTGATGACGAACTATGCGACGTAGTCGTTCCCTTGCTTTGCCAGCCCTTACCCAGGGGAAACCGGGTGGGCATATTGACTATCGGAGGTGGCTTGGGGGTGGTGGCGGCTGAGGCTTGTGAGAAGGCAGGGCTGGTGGTAGCCACGCTCGCCTCATCAACCATAGAGAAGTTGAATACTTACCTGCCGTCGCGATGGTCACACGGGAACCCGGTGGACGTGGCCGGGATGGGTCTGGACAGGAGGGAGTTTCTCTACGCCTCTCTCCTGGCTTTGATGGAGGACGAGAACATAGATGCCGTCCTGTTCCAGGTTCCGATGGTACTCAGTGCTGAGCGTCTAGCGGCTGTCCTTGATTTTGACGCAAAACTGGCCAGGGCTTTCCAGGACCAGCAGAGAGAGAAATTAGGTGTAGCTGCGCAGCGGGCAGAGGAATGCGGGAAGCCATTGTTGCTGGTCTCGCTGGTACCTGACCAAGAGGCATATTCCTTCCTCCAGAGTGTAGGAATTCCGGTCTACCCTAATTCCTACCGTGCCGTCAGGGCATTGCAGCATCTGACCTGGTATAGTCAGTACCTTGATTCTGCAGCCTGATTCAAACACCGCAACTTGCTAACCGGACCGGGAGTCTATATAATAAGCGCCAAATGGTGAGAGGCTATCTTCTGTTAAAGCTGGTTCCGGGGTTGGAAGCTAGTGCTTTGTCCCAGATTCGTGTCATTCCGGGCATCGTGGACGTAAACCTCGTTTTCGGGCAGTGGGACGCCATAGCTATTGCCGAGGCTAAGAGCCTTTTTCAGCTGGCCCGGATAATAATTGGCGAGGTGCGTGGTATCCAGGGTGTCCAGGATACCACTACGCTGGTACAAGGTGAGCTTTAGGCGGTTCGGTTGTTTTGTGTGAAACGGAGCAGAGTTACTGGCAAACGCTAGGGACCATCCTGATTCCCTGCCAACGCCCCAATGATACTGTAGTACCAGCCTGTTCAAGCCGGACTGCATGGTGAGCCACATCAACAATCAGGTAAGCAAAAAGGCTACGCTGCTCCTTGCCGGAATAGCTTCATTTCTGACGCCCTTCGCCGGCTCCTCTGTAAATATTGCTCTCCCCTCGATTGGCAAACACTTCTCGATGGATGCGGTCTTATTGAGTTGGGTTGCCACCGCATATCTTCTGGCTGCAGCCGCGCTGCTGGTTCCGTTTGGGAGGGTGGCCGACATATACGGGAGGAAGAAGGTCTTTGCCTGCGGCATACTGTTCTACACTATTTCCGCTCTTCTTTGCGGGGTCGCCACGTCGGCCATTATGCTCATTTCGTTCCGGGTTCTGCAGGGAATTGGTAGCGCCATGATATTTGGCACCGCGGTGGCAATCCTAACCTCCGTATTTCCCGTCAAGGAGAGGGGCAGGGCTCTGGGAGTAAATGTGGCTGCGGTATATCTGGGGCTTTCTCTCGGGCCGTTTCTGGGCGGATTTTTGACGGAGCACCTCGGTTGGCGAAGTGTATTCCTGGTAAATGTACCTCTGGGTTTGATAATAGTCGGGCTTATTCTGTGGAAGTTGAGGGGGGAGTGGGCTGAGGCCAGAGGGGAGAAGTTCGACTTTACTGGCTCTATAGCCTACAGCCTCTCCCTGGTGGTAATAATGTACGGTTTCTCTCTCCTGCCGTCTATGCTGGGCGTAGGGTTAATTATTCTCGGCGTGTTAGGAATATTCGCCTTTGTTCGGTGGGAAGCGAGGTCGAAAAGTCCGGTTCTGGACGTAAGCCTCTTCAGGAAGAACACCGTCTTCGCCTTCTCTAACCTGGCGGCGCTGGTCAACTACAGCGCTACCTTTGCCGTAGCTTTTCTCCTGAGCCTCTACCTGCAGTACATAAAGGGCTTCTCTCCTCAGAGTGCGGGACTGGTCCTGGTAGCGCAACCCGCTGTGCAGGCTATGTTTTCGCCGCTCGCTGGCAGGGTATCAGATAGAATTGAGCCCCGGGTAATTGCCTCAGCCGGTATGGCCTTGACCTTCGTGGGTCTCTGTCTGCTCACCCTGATAAGTGAAGAAACGGGTCTGCCCTTCATTATAGGCAGTCTGATTCTTCTCGGGTTTGGCCTTGCCCTTTTCTCGTCTCCCAATACCAATGCGGTCATGAGTTCTGTCGGAAACAGGTTCTACGGGGTAGCTTCGGGTACCGTCGGGACGATGCGGCTGACGGGACAGATGCTCAGCATGGGGATTGTTATGCTCATATTCGCCGTCTACATCGGGAGAGTCCAGATTACGCCGGAGTACTATCCGTTTTTTGTCCAGAGTACGAAGGTGGCGTTCATAGTCTTTGCCGCTCTTTGTTTTGGAGGTATTTTTGCCTCACTGGCGCGAGGCCGGGTTAGATAAGAGTCATAAAGGAGGGGGTAATATGGCACAGTATCGGGCTCGAATAACTGTCAAGGAAGTAAAAGGCGACTGTCATATTCATAAAGTGGGCGATTCTTACCTGGTAGAGGAAGACGGACAGAGTCTCAGATTCGAGAAAGGCGGGAGGTTATGCACCTATGCCTTCTCAGCTATGCTTCCCCTCTTCTCCGCCCTTTCTAAAGAGCTGGGGAAGGAAGACTGGATGGCAGCCGGTATCCAGGTACTGCAGTGTCCGGACCCCGGCCCGGAGAGGGGAGGCGGTGGCACGGTTTACTTTGAAATAAGAAGGGAGAAGGTCTAGACCACCCCTTCTATCTCTCAGTTAATCAGTTAAACGGAAGTCTATCGGCGCTTCCTTCTGAAGAGGGAGATAAACCAGAGCAGACCAATGACGCCGATGAAGGGGAACGGTTGGAATATCCCGGCTTGGCCGGGCGTGGCGGCGGTTGATGGTGCAGCTGGCGGTTTTGGTGGAGCTATTGCCTCTGCGGATATTTCGTAGGCAGCCAGTTCGACGTCAATAACTTCCTTGGGTACCCACCCCAGAGGGTTTCTTCTGCCGGTCGCCTCCGCCCAGACCCATCCCGGCTCACCGTCCAGCTCAAAGGTGGTGGGCGTTTTTCCATAATCGGGCAGATAGACCAGTGCCGCCGTGTGGCCTGGAACAATCGCTATAGCGGAACGGTATCCGGCGCCTTTATACATAACTGCCAGGAGCACCGTGCTGTCCTCGCAATCACCGTAACCGAGCCCGTTCTGGACAATGGCTGCTGCCAGCTCATCCGCATTCTGGGCAAACTCATCATATTCAAACAGGTCACTATCCGGGGT